>CAURHZ010000097.1:0-5728 GCA_963524345.1 uncultured Streptococcus sp. | reverse complement strand
TGTTTTGAGCTGACTTCGTCAGTTCTATCCACAACCTCAAAACAGTGTTTTGAGCAGCTTGCGGCTAGCTTCCTAGTTTGCTCTTTGATTTTCATTGACTATAAAATAGTTTTAATTCTTTTTTTCAAATCTGGCACCACTTCTGCCTCAAACCAAGGGTTTTTAGCCATCCAGATTTGATTTCGCGGTGAGGGGTGAACTAGTGGAAAATAGGTTGGCAAGTAGTTCTGGTAATGTTTTACCCTTTCTGTCACCTTGCCACTGATTTTCTCCTGCAAATAGTAGGCTTGGGCATATTGGCCAATCAAGAGGGTCAACTGGATATCGGGTAATTCTTGCAAGAGCTGTGGATGCCATTTTTCTGCAAAGCCAGCTCGCGGTGGTAAATCACCTGACTTGCCATGCCCTGGAAAGTAGAAATCCATAGGCAAAACAGCAAAATATCCTGAATTGTAAAAGGTATCTTCATTCACACCTAGCCAGTCCCGCAAACGATCACCACTTTTGTCCTTCCAGTAAAGGCCTGCTTCTTGAGTTTTAAGACCAGGCGCTTGACCGATGATATTGATGCGAGCAGTCTTTGGCGCTGCAAAGAGAGGCTCAATGCCACGCTCTGTATAGCTGGCATTTTGTGGATCCGCCATGATAGCCTGCTTGATTCTTTCAATTTGAGACATCTACTTTCCCTCCAAAAAGAAGTCTAAGCATACAATCTCAGACTTCTATCGTTTTATTTGATCAATTCGTAAATAGCTTCGGCATAGATTGCTGCTGCTCGGAAGAGATCATCCAAGGCGATAAATTCATTGGCTTGGTGCATGGTGTCAATTGAGTCTGGGAACATGGCACCATAGGCAACACCTCGTTCTAGCAAGCGACCAAAGGTTCCACCACCGATGACTTGCTCGTGACCTTTAAGACCAGTTTGTTTTTCATAAATATTCAACAAGGTTTGCACAAGTGGATCTTCCATTGGCACATAGTGAGGCGTATGACCATGTTCAGAAAGGCTAACAGAAGCAACTGGCAAGTTTTCAAGGATTGACTTGATTTGTTCTGGACTTGTTCCTTTTGGATAGCGGATATTAAGGGCAATGGTATTGTCAGCGCTTGTTTCATCAAAGCGGAAGACACCGGCATTCATAGAAAGGGCACCCATCTTTTCATCCACATGAGCAATCTTGAGATTTTCACCCTCATGGTCGTTCAAAAGAATTTTCCCAGCGATATCAAGATAGTCTTTGGCTGGACCAGCAAAGTCAAACTGGCTAAGGAAGAGGGCTAGGTAAGTCGCACCATTGACACCTGAAGCAGGCATAGCACCGTGGGCTGATTTACCAATGATGGTAACCTTGTACTGACCGTTTTCTTCTTGGAGTTCTCCTCTAAGTTTGTGTTCTGCAACAAAGGCATCTAGTTTAGCTTGCAAGTCAGCCAAATCACCTGAAACGACTGCTGTTGCTGATTCAGGTACCATGTTTTCACGCAAACCACCTGTAAAGCTGTGCAGACGGGCAGCACCTGCATTTTCACCTGCAAAGTGGAGGTATTCTGTGATATTTCCTTTTTCACCATTGATGATAGGGAACTCAGCATCTGGAGAGAAACCGAAGTCTGGTTTGGCAAGACCTACGTGCTCGAAGTAGTAGTCCATGTCTGCCCAGCCTGATTCTTCGTCTGTTCCAACGATGAAGCGAACTTTCTTAGAAGTTGGAAGACCCAATTCTTTGATGATTTTCAAACCATAGTAACAAGCTGTTGTAGGACCCTTATCGTCCGAAGCCCCACGCGCATAAAGGCGACCGTCTTTGATAGTCGGTGTGTAAGGGTCTGTGTCCCAACCGCTACCAGCAGGAACCACATCCATATGGGCAAAGATTCCGAGAACTTCTTCTCCATCGCCAAACTCAAAATGTCCTGCGTAGTTGTCAACATTTTTAGTTGGGTAGCCATCGCGGTCTGCGATTTCAAGGAATTTTTCCAAGGCTTTTACCGGCCCAGGTCCAAATGGATGCTCAGCATCAACCTTGCTATCATCACGTTCTGAGTTGATTTCCAAAAGGCTAAACAAGTCAGCCAAGAGGTCTTCTTTGCGTTTTTCTACTTCTGCTGTAAAATCAATTGCTGTCATTTTTTCTTCTTTCTATCTTTTCTCGATGATTTCATCTACTGGCAAGCGGTAGCTTGGTTCCAATTTTTCGTCTGTGTAACCCACTGTAATCAAGAGTTCTGGGCGGAAGCGGTTTTCTATTTCCAAAACTTCGTTGACTTTTGATTTGTCAAAACCAAGAATCAGATTTGATCCGATTCCTTGGTCTGTAAGAGCCAAAACCAAGTTTATAGCAACCAAACCTGCATTGAGGGCTAGGTAGTCGCTGACTTGTTGTTCACTGTAACGCGCAAATTCGGCTGGCAAATTTTTCATAAAGTATTGAAGTTGTTCTTCTGAGAAATTATTAGCACCACCAACTCGGGCAATCTTACGAGCACGTTTAGCCAAATCTGTGTCTGTAAACAAGGCAATAATTACAGGCGCTGATGATACCTGTTCAAAGTTGGAACCGTAAGCCAATTTTGCCAGTTCAGCATTTTTCTCACGTACCACCACAAATTTCCAAGGCTGGCTGTTGTGGGCACTTGGTGCCAAGGTTGCGATTTCGATAGCCGTACGAACATCTTTAGGATCAACTGGCTTATCAGTGAAATGCTTGGTCGCATGACGTTTTTTATTTAATTCAAGAAATTTCATAATCGATTTCCTTTTCTAATTCTACTACTTCCATTCTACCATATTTTGAAAGAGCTTGCAGAGATTTTTCATAGGAAAAGTAATAGCAAAAAAACTGCTCTGTGCAGTTTGTAGCAATTATTCTAGTTACTCACTATAAAATTAGCAAATGGAATCATACTGAGACAACTTCTCCATTGTCACTTCTTCCAACTTTTTCTTTACCTGACCTTTTATAGCCGTATCCATCTGTGATTTTATTTTCCCAATAGCGACTTTTGTCTCCTCCGCACTTTCTCTCACTTTTTCTTTATAATCTGTTTGCAAAGAATTTCTTTCTTTTAAGATTACTGTCGCCATTGTATAGATTCTATTCTTCTCCATCATACGATACATCTGACGTAAAGCAAATTCATATTCTTCATCTGTATAATATTCATTTAACGGCGCGAGCATATGACCTCCTTAAATCTCCGATTGTCTGTTCTAACTCATCTTGCTTCTTACGATAATCTCTGTTTAACAAATCCTCTTGATACTGCAATTCATCTTCTCTACGCCTACACGCAAACTGAGAATCCTCCATCAATTGTTGTAAACTCCTATAAAACTGTTCTCCATCTTGGTAACTATATTGTCCTTTTTGAAGAAAAGCAGTCATCTTACCAGCTTCGTCTTCTACGATTCGGGCAAGGCGGTCTCGACGTTCATAGAGTTCATTGCGTTGATTTGTAAACGTTGCTTTCTGCTTTAGATATTCATCTTCCAAATCATGATACTCTTTTTCTTTTTCTTTTAACTTTTGGAAGACTAAATCCGACTGTTCCATTTTCTAAATTCTCCTGCCAATTCCTTATCTGTGGCTAGTTTATTCTCAATGACTTGGATAATCTGTTGGTTAAGGGTATCAAACTCTGTGGCTAGTTTTTCAGCCTTTTGATTCATTTGCTCAAAATCTTGCTCAACTGAACCGACAATCGTAGCCTGAGTCACACCCGCAGACGCAAAAGTCGATAGGACTTCATCATAACTCAGGTATCGGAAACTACTAAAGTCAAGCTGATTCCATAGTTCTTGTACTTTTGACACCACCTCCTCTTGAAGGTGCTTGATGTCGTCTGCACCAGCTCGAGCTGCATTAGCCATTCCTTCCCCTAGAGCCATCCCCTGCAAGCTATCCAAGTATATCTCTTCCCTACTTGACAAACCATCTACCGAGAGGTAGCTTTTGATTTTTTGGTAGCGGTACATACCTGCTGTTGCTTCTGCTAGCGCCGTTACTTTGAGATTCGTAACTCGTTTTCCATCCAAATCAACTAACTGGCCATTCTCATCAAATCGCCACTGGGACAAGTTATGATATTCTAACTTGTTACCCCAGTTATCTTTTGCAGGGTAGATGTAGGGAAATATAGCTGTTTGAGTCGTATTTCCCGTAATATTGCCAATAACATCATACTTATGACGGTAATTGCGAAATTGTTCTGGATGTTCTTGCATGTACTTGATTTCTTCTTTTGAAATCAAGTTATGAATATCTGGTCCGTTGTACCCAACATTGGCATAACCTCGCTTTAAAGCAACATACATAGCCAGAGACTCTCCAAGCGAATGCCCCGCAGTTGTAATTTTAGCAGAGGGATAAGTTTTTTCAATTTCTTCCGCAAAACTCAGAGCCGTTTGAAATTGAGATTTTCTAAATGTCTTTGTTTTCAAATCCGACAATACCTGTCTATCACCAAATCCTATTGATTGGATATCTGTTTGGATGTCAAGTCGATCATCTTTATTCGTCCCTGCATAGGAAATCACTACATGGCTATAATCCACATTCCCATTTTTATCTACAGGAGCAACTGCCATAGCTTGCATACCGTTAGAGGTGTTGTCTTTTGTACTAAGAACTCGAAAAGTTTGAGAATCCTTTCTTAACTCATCTCCTGCTTTCCATGGAGTTGAATTTTTATTTTTATCAACTTCATATACTTGGTCAACTAAGTAATTAAAACTTTTATCCGTAATCATATTATCTCACCCAATAAATAACTGTTATATTTGACATAAGTGAATCGCTATTTATTACTTCCGGATTATCTCTTTCTATTAATTTATTCCCATTACTTTGACTAATATGCTGTCCAAAACCTATTTCATCCTCTGTCATCAAGTTTTGAACAGAAAAAGTGACAAATATTTCGTCATTGACAATGGCATTAGAATTCCAAGTTCCTGTTAATTTATTCTGTTGAAAACTTGTAAACTCAATCTTCTCAACCTTTTCATAATGACTAACTAAGTATAACGCCATCCTATCCTGTTCGATTCTCATTTTCTCTTCCAGAGTTTTTTCTTTTTGGTGATTCAAACTAAACATTACAATTCCTCCTATAATACAGATTACTAAAGTAATAATACCCCATTTTTTACGCTTATTCATTGACACACCTCCTTATATTATTCTATAAAACAACTTGGTCTTAATTACCTTATAGCATAACATAAACAGCTATTTTACTTAACCTTGGTATAATCCAGCGCTGTCACAAACTGAGAATCTACTACTTTCGCAGAATTTAGTCCTGAACGAGACTGTAGTTTATCCCTCCCAAGCCATAAAGACTGTACATCCGTACCAAAATCCTTTATATCCGAACTATTCGTCCCAGCATAGGCAATCACTACATGGCTATAATCCACATTCCCATTTTTATCCACAGGAGCAACCGCCATCGCCTACATACCATTGAAGGTGTTGTCTTTTGTACTAAGAACTCGAAAAGTTTGTCCATCTGATTTAAAAATCTTATCGTCTCTCCAAGGTCGTTTTACTTTTCCTGCATCAACATTATAAACTCCATCGACAATATCATTATAATTTTTATCTGTTATTTTCATCACTTGCTCCAATATTTCACTTTAATATTATCTATTGTTTGTTGATTAGTGATTTCATTTTTTTCTTGTAAATTTAATCTTTTATTCCAACTAATTACATAATTG
>CAURHZ010000096.1:0-5868 GCA_963524345.1 uncultured Streptococcus sp. | reverse complement strand
GTCCTTGGCAACATCACCGCCTTGGAAAATATCATCCAAGACAACCACACCTCCAACTTCCAAGTGTTTGAGGATTTCTGGCAGAAAGACGATGTATTTAGACTTGGCTGAATCCATAAAGACGAAATCATAGGACTCTGTCAAGGTAGATAAGACATCTACCGCATCTCCTTCTAGGAGCGTAATTTGCTTGCGACTGTCAAACTGGGCGAAATTTTCCTTGGCAAATCCAATCATCTCTGGATTGCGGTCAATGGTTGTAATCTTGGCCTTTGGCGCATGTTCCGCCATCAAGAGGGCTGAAAACCCGATGGCCGTCCCAATTTCCAGAATGTTTTTAGGTTGTATGGTTTCCATGAGAAAACGGAAATAAGCAACCGTTTCATGGGGAATAATGGGAATATTTTCCTTACGGGCAAAGTCTTCCAATTCTTTCAAAGAACCTGTAACTTGCTTTTGACGCTGACGCATCAAGTCCACAATTTCTTCCTTGACAACAGGGCGACGCATATTATGGTTGGCATTTTTACTATACGATTCAACCATCTTATGCCAATCCCAATTTTTCAACAAGGGCTTCAAACTCATTCAAACGACGTTCAAAGACTGCAAAGGCATCATTGAGATAGTCTTCCTTCTCCATATCAACACCAGCTTTTCTCATGACATTAAGTGGATAGTCAGACTTACCTGCCTTGAGGTAGTCGATATAGCGATCACGGTCTTCTTGACTACCATGAACAATCTTTTCAGCCAAGGCTGAGGCTGCTGCAAAACCTGTTGAATATTGATATACATAGTAGTTATAGTAGAAGTGTGGAATACGAGCCCACTCGTATTGGATTTCAGGATTGTCTTCCTTACTCAAACCATAATACTCCTGGTTCAAGTCTGCGTAGAGTTTATTTAGGAAATCGCTTGTCAAGACTTCTCCATTTTGATCCGCTTGGTGGATAGCGTGTTCAAACTCAGCAAATTGAGTTTGACGGAAAACTGTTCCACGGAAACCATCTAGGAAGTTATTGAGAATAGCAAAGCGCGTTGCGTCGTCTTCCACTTCTTCCAATAATTTCTCCGTCAAGATATTTTCATTGGTAGTTGAGGCAATCTCAGCCAAGAAGATAGAATAATCTCCGTAAACATAAGGCTGAGTTTCACGAGTATAGCTTGAATGCATACTGTGACCTGTTTCATGAACAAGAGTAAAGAGATTGTCCAGATTGTCCTGCCAGTTAAGAAGCATAAAGGCATTTGTATCGTAAGAGCCACCAGAGTAAGCCCCTGAACGCTTGCCTTGATTTTCGTAAACATCAATCCAACGCTCACTGAAGGCACGTTTGACACGGCTCAAGTAATCCTCACCCAAGACTGCCAAGGCATCTTCTGCTTTTTTCAAGGCTTCTTGGTAGGTAAAACTATATTCAACAGACGAAAGTGGTGTGTAGACATCGTACATCTTGAGGTCTGAAATCCCCAAGATTTTTGAACGAAGCTCAAGGTAACGATGTAAGAGTGGCAAATGCTTGCGAACTGCTGCTACCAAATTGTCATAAACACTCTCTAGAACAAAATTGGCCGCTAGGGCTGCATGACGAGCGCTCTTATAGTTGCGAACTTTGGCACGGTAGTTTTGCACCTTAACATTGGTTTGCAAGGTTTTTGCATAGGTATGTTGGAATTGCTCATAAGTCGCATAAAGAGCTTGATAGGCACCACTACGAACCTCACGGTTTTTAGACTCCATCAAGCGTGTGTAAGTCCCATGAGATAGCTGAACTTCCTTACCATCATCGTCGAGGACATAAGGGAACACAATATCCGCATTGTCCAAGATAGCGAAGGTTTCACTTGCCGAACCAAAGATTTCCCCAGCTCCAGCCAATAATTCTTCTTCACGTTGTGAAAGAACGTGTTCCTTGCCTTGCAAAAGCTTGTCAAAATAGTGTTGATAAACCTGCAATTTTGGCTGAGCTTCTAAAAAGTCAGCATACTGCTTTTCACTAATTTCCATAAATTCAGGCTCATAGAATGAAAAAGCTTGGTCTAGCTGGCTATAGAGAGTCATGGCCTTGGCATAGTACTCTTGGTACTTGGCTTCACGTGTGTCTTGGTCATTCTTCATATGAGCATAAACGTAAAGTTTCTCCATTTGGCGTTCCATTTCAAGAGAAAATTCAGTAATTTCTAGTAGGCTATCCGCACTATCCAGGAGATGTCCTTCATACTGGGCTACTTTCTCCAATTGTTCTGTTAAATCTTTTAAGGCTTCTTCCCAAGCCTGGTCAGTTGGGTAAATCGTTGATAGATCCCATGTATCTTTTTCATTTATTTCATTTCTTTGTAATACCATTAGATTCCTCCATCTTTTCTATTCTACCATATTTTTCAAGAAATATTGCTGATAAAAGGCTGGTGGATAAAGCTTTGGCCAATCATTTTGAGGATTTTCTTGGTAATAGATTTGAAAATACTGATAATAGCGAATCAAATCTTGCTCAATTTGGCAAAAATTACCTACTAGTGGTCGAATTTGTGGATACCATTCTTTTAGCCCATAAGTCAGGAGATTTTCTCCCTTTTTATAGGCTTCTGCTTGTTCTTTCATCCAAATGGGATTTTGATAGTACAGTTGTTGCCGGATATAACGACAGATGTCCTTGTCCTGAGAAACTGTAAAATGAGATATTTTTTGTTTCTTATAGGGAAAACGTAATATCTCCAGTAAACTACCGTGACCATAGGGAAATTCCTTAATCTGATAATGGAGTTTACCTCGGAGATCTTGGTGAATCAGGTATTTGAGTCTTAAAACTTGTTTTTCACTGTCTAATTCCCAAACATAAAAACCCATGTTTTGACTGAAATAGAGAAAACCTTGTTGTAGACGAGTCAAACGCTCCTTGAGCCACAGTTTTTCTCCCAGCAACCACAGTACTTGGTAACCCTGACTACGATAGCCCTCGCTACGCTCTTTAAGAACTTTTTGAGGCAAGGAGCTACACTGAACCTCTAAAGCTAGGTTGCCATTTACAAACACATCCGCAATCTGTTTAAGCTCTGGAAGCAGGTATTCTAATTGCACCTCGGCCTCTTTTTTCAACCAGTGATAAAGGACTTCCTTATTTTCCAGATGTTCTGGACTTTCATTTTCAGAGGAAAAATCACAGTCTTTTAGGGATTTGTGGGCAAAATGGGTCCGGACACTTGGTCCTTGACGCAAACGGAGCTGACCTCCACAAGCTGGGCAGGTGTATGCTTGCTTTTCAAGATTATCCTCTAACACATTTACCAGCTGTCCCTTAGCATCTCTCGCAACAAACATGATTTCCCTCCTTTTCTATATTATTCGTAAAAAAAGAAAAAAGATCAGGAAATTTCCTAATCTTCATCACTCTATAATTTTAGAGTTGCAAGCGACTTTCAAGAGCTTGTGTCAACACTTCAGAATAGTTCACTTTCTCACGATCTGCAAGTCTGACTAGCCACTCTGGAACCGTAACATTTTTTCGAATTGCCTTATTATTCTTTACGAAAGGCAAGGGATTGACCTGAATCAAAGTCACAAATCCATCAGGAGCTTTCAACTCAGCAATGTCACTAGGAGTAGGCAAAGCCAGTCCTTCATCAATATAAGAAGCTAAAACACTCTCAAGCATTTCCCGAGCATTTTTCATTGCAAGTTCAATCGTTGCTCCTTCAGTCCCGCCTCCAAATTCAGGAAATTCAACCCAGTATCCAGTGCCTTCTCTATGAAAAATAGCAGGATAAGATTTTAGCATAATACACCTCCACAATTTCCAAATCAACTACAGTCCCAAATCTTTTACTATTTTTCTCTCTAAACCTTTTCCTAAATCCTCATTACCGTGGACTGGAATAGTGACAAGATAGGGAACTCCTTCTTTCTTAAAATGATGATGACTTCCTCTCTTACGAACTTCAATCCATCCATTTGCAAGAGCTAATTTTACCATTTCCTTACCTGTGATTGGCATTTATGGTCACCTTTCTATCTGAAATTATACTCATAATGCGTATTTTTGTCAATTCTTCTATCTTATCTATTCGTAAAAAAAGAAAAAAGATCAGGAAAATTCCTAATCTTCATGTGTGTTTATTTGATTTTCTTAGCTAGCATGGTTGCAAAGCGTAGTTGAATGCGATTGCCATTCTCATCGCGACGGTGCAGATGACCCGGATTTTCATTGTACTTGACCAATTCCCAGTCCTTGTAATAGTCTGCCAATTCCCCTTCTTTAAAGGTGAATGGGAAGTTCACTGAGCAAGGATAATCCTCCGTATCCATGGCACAGACGATAAGATTGTAACCACCGACAGTGGTGTGCTCCTGCATGTTTCGGACAATAGCTGGAATGCGGTCCGCTTGTAGAAACATGAGAACAACTGTTGAAACGATAAAATCATATGCTTGCCCAATGCTGGCTGAATTGATATCGTAAAGACCAACAGGCATGTCCAGATCTTCCTGCTCCACAATGCTTTGCAAGATTTCAAGGGCCAGTTCATTTTGGTCCACAGCTGTCACATCAAATCCTTGCTGGGCCAAAAAGAGGGAATTACGGCCCTGACCACAACCCAAATCCAAGGCTTTACCCGGTTTCACTGTTTGCATAGCTTCCAGAACTTCTGAATGAACAGGATTGGTATTGTATTTCTTAGGGAAATAATCCTCAGGTTTACAATAAAATTCCAAGTACCATTCTACATCATCTGTGGCAGCCTCCACTCGGTGCCAGGCTTGCGGTTGCGCCATTGGATTGTCTGCTCCTGCTTCAAAGAGATGTTCAGCTAGAACTTCTCCTTCTTCGGTCAATTCAATAAACTTGAGAGCTCCTTTTACAACTGTGATCTTACCCCAAGTTCCGACCTTGGTATTGTGCTTTTGCTGAACCGCCTCTGGCATAGTCTCTTTAGTCCACAGTGGCATGCGTTTGTAGGCAACTAGTTTTTCCATTTTCATTCCTCTTTTTATCTTATCGCTGGTTGACAGCTTTCATCACACGCGCGATGTCACGATTTTGCTCCCGTCGCTTGATAGACTCCCGTTTGTCGTAGTCATGCTTCCCTTTAGCTAGGCCTAAAAGGAGCTTGGCATAGCCATCTTTGATATAGACTTTAAGGGGAACCAGCGTCATTCCTGTCCCTTTGGTCTCTTGTTCCAATTTTTGGATTTGCTTCTTATGGAGCAGGAGTTTGCGACGGCGTTCTGGTTCCTGATTCCAGATATTACCCTCTTCGTAAGGAGCGATATGAACATTGCTCAACCAGACTTCCCCATTTTTCACTTGAGCAAAACCATCCTTGAGATTGATTCGAGCTGCTCGTACACTCTTGATTTCAGTTCCAGTCAGAACCATTCCTACCTCTAGCGTATCTACGATTGTATAGTCGTGGCGCGCCTTTTTATTTTGTGCGACGACCTTTCCCTCGCCCTTTGCCATGCTTGGCTCCTTTCTTAGCTACTTCCTTGTAAAAGGGTTTCTTTCCTTTTTTCTTCTTGTCTTTTTGTGAATGCTTACGCTTATCATTTGAGCGTCCTGATTTCCTCTTGTCTTCCTTCTTATCTGAACGACGACTTGAACCACGCCCTCTGTCACTACGATTAGACTGTTTCAATACTTTTTCAATCACATCAAACTCACTTGGGATGTAAGAGAAGTCAATTTCACCAGTCATCTTGTCGGCTCTTTCAACCCGGATACGGATTTGCTGTCCGACACGGAAGGTTGTTCCCGATTTCTCCCCACGAAGGGTCAAATCACGCTCATTGAAATGATAAAATTCAGGTAGATTGGTGATGTGAATCAAGCCTTCAACTGTGTTTGGCAATTCGACAAAGAGACCGAA
>CAURHZ010000095.1:0-5909 GCA_963524345.1 uncultured Streptococcus sp. | reverse complement strand
TTTTCTTCTGTTCGTGTTTTAAGCCATTCCTCACGGCTAACAGGCTCCGCTTGCTTAGGTGACGGTTTCAGCTTTTTCCTTTGTTCTTCATGTTGCTTAACTTGCTCAACTGTTCTAAGTCCTTGCCCTTGCCAATTTGAAAGAATTGACCTGGTATATCTAATTGACTTACCAGCGTTTAGGATAGTTACCTCAAGAGCATAGATCACTAACTCTTGGCCATGGATTTCTAACAAGTCTCTCACTTCTTCCATCATTGTGCCATTAACTGACATTTGACCAAAAGCCGACTTTAATTTTTCAAAGATTGGATTTTCATGCTCGTCCTCGTCATTCTGACTTGACCTAGATTGACTTAGATTATCTTGACTTGACTTATATTGACTTATATTCTGCTGTCCCATGTCTGCCCTTTGGTTGTCCCTTGGTTGTCCCACCTTTTCAGGAGGTTTTTTAGGTCTATCTACACGCTGCCTAGGCTCAGTAAGTTCAATATCTGGGACTACTTCCCTGAGTAAATCCACATAGACTGAATTGACCTTTCTATCAGCACGAACTTTATTCTGCTCATGAAAATCCACAATAAAATATACCATTTCATCATTCAGAGGTCTGATAAAATCCTTGACTATCAAAAGTCCTAGGCTATCCTCACTAACCCCTATCATTCTAACAACAGGGAAAGCCTCTACTACTCCATCATCATCTGAGTTTTGAATTAAATGAAAATATAGAGCCTGTGCCTCTAACGGTAGCCTCAAAAATCTCTGAGTTTGGGTTACTGTCTTACTTATCATCCTACGATTTCCCATTTTTCTTCCGTTGTACCTCCGTGTTCATTCCCCTGAGGATGTCATAATAAGCGTGACCAGCAGGAATGACATAGCCCTCTGTTTCAAATTCTACCCATTGCTCCACACCGTCCACAATTACCTTGCGTAGATTTGTAATGGTGGGTGTCCATTGTTCTTTTTTCTTTGTCATTATTCCCCCTAATCTACTGCAAGAAAATTGTAAATATCACTCTTGCGGTAATAGATTTTCTTACTGTTTTCAAAAGGCGATTGGAACTGCTTCAAACCATGCTTTTCCCAGTTGTTTAACGTGGTGCCGCTAATACCTAGTTTCTCTAATACCTCAGGCCTAGAAATCAAGTCCCAGTTGTCATCACGTTGCTTTTCCAGTTCCATCCTTTTAGCTAAGTGATCTCCCACTTTCTCCAGTAATTCAAGTTCTGCTTCTCTTGATAATAGTTGCATATTACACCCCTTTCTAGTTATGAATCTTACCAGCAAGCTGGATATAACGCCCATAGCAAGGGTTTAAATCCTCGCTAGGCGTTTCCATCGTCTGTTGGCTTTCTCGCTCAAATTGGGCGCTTTTTTTGCGGTCTAGGTGGTTTAGATAAAGCAGTAGTCCAACCAGTACCACCACAAAGACAATCGATTGTGTATTGGTTAAATCTAGTTCATTCATGCTATGCCCTCGCTTTGTAATTCTTGATATATTCCTGTTGTTGTCTTGGTTTCATTTTTAAAAATATGTCAACTTCCTGCGATGTCACAAATCCATTTATAAAATCAGCAATGTATTGAAGTAAGTTTGGATTCTCAGCCTTGACTCCATTCATAAAGTTGTCAAACTCTTCATCTGTCATGTTGTTTAATTCTGTTACTGTCATGTTATCCCTCCTAATCAATCATTATTCCACGGGGTACTCAGTCGAACTTGTCCAAAAGTCCAAGATATTTTCCTTACCTTGTTTTTTCTTTTCAATATCAATTGCCAAAAGTTCCCAGACGTAATTTAATACTTGGTTTTTATCTATAGGATAGTCATTCTCTTTAGTTATTTCCGATAGGTAAGTGTGTAAGAAAAGAAAACCATCAAAGTTGGAAAGCAGTTTTATAAATCTAGTATCACCCCAAAAATTTATATAATGTGATCGTTCTCTCCGCTCTAATTGCCAAATGACCTCAGAGACTACCCTCTGTTTCATCCTTTCCGTCTGTTCCTTAAGTGTTTGCTGTTGTTCATGGTATTCTGTGCTAGTCAGTTCATTATAAACATCATCCAAGTCATTCAATACCCTGCTGATTTCTCTTTTAGCTAATGCAGTTCCATCTCCTACAAGAATTTCTTGTATTTCTTCTAAATTTGTTGAAATAGCTTCTAATTGATCTGCTATCATATTTTCCTCCGTTGGCCTTTTAATGGTTGTTTACTATACAGGATATCCTCACACTCAGAGTCGCCAATATTTGAAAGCGTGAGAAAGTGCCAGTTTAAAGAGTTGGCGCTCTATGTTTTTCAAAACCTTTTCTAATTGCTTGCCTGCTATTCGATTTTGTTAGTTCATTTCTCTAATGGCTCTATTTTCTAAGTTTTGCCATTGTTTTTTAAATTCTAGTTCATCTATTCGTCCATGCAAAAAGTCACTTAAAGCGAATGTTGCTCGGCTATAGAATTGCTTAGCACGTTCATATTTAGTCATGCTCACCCCTCCATCATGTCATAAAGTAGGGCGTAGTGCTTATCTGGGATTCTGTCCAAAGCTTTCAAGCCGTCATGTTCTGCTTTTTGTCTGGTTTCCGCCTTGACCGTGCTATCAAAGGCGATTGAAAAAGCATTCAGCATAGCCTTGTAGCGGTCTACGCTCTTCAAATAGCGCCCACGGTCTGACAATTCCTTGTCTTCCAGTTCCTCTTTTACCGAATCGTCCAAGAGTTCAAACTTGGTATAAACTCCTTTTTCTACTTCAAATCCTAGACGCTTGCTTTGTCTCAAACTGTAAAGATTAGTTCTGCAACTCTCCAAGTTGCGATAGCCCAATACTCCAGCAATTTCTTCTAAATTTTTGCCCTCTAATTCGGACAATTTTTCAGCAATATCCTTGAATCTTACTGCTTGATGTTGTTTTCCCATTGTTTACCTTGTCTTTCTATGTTATAATCAAGGTATAGAAAAATATCTATACCATTCATCCAGTCGCTTGCTTCAGTCGCCAAACATTCAGCAAGTGACTTTTTTTGTTGTCAATCCCCAGTGGTAAAGCACCACATGAGAAATCTGTAAATGTAAAATAGTATTGCGATTGGGTCGCTCCTTTCTAATAATCTTCAGCAAGCCATTCCATGGCTTTTTGGTAAATGCTAGGCTTTACTTCGCCACCGTCTCGAATTTTTCGATAGGTAACTTGTGTAACTCCGATTTCTTCGCCTGCTTGCTTTGCAGTCAATTTCTTGTCTGCCTGCTTTCGGCGGATCGCTTTTGCTTGTGTTGAGGTAATAAGCAATGAAGTTCCTCCTTTCTATAGCTAACTATTTGTTAGCTTGGTTGTAGTATAGCGTATTTTTTGTTAGCTGTCAATAATTAAATAACAAAAAGTGAATTTTTTGTTAGCTTTTTGTTGTTTTGTGATATAATTAAAATCGAGGTAATATACATGAACAGACTAAAAGAATTGAGACAAAAAAAAGGCGACACACAGGAAGTCGTCGCTAAAGCTATGGGTGTGACCCGTAGAGGTTACCAAAAATGGGAAAACGGAGAAAGCCAAATCAAAGAAGAAAAGGCCCTGCAACTTGCTAAATACTTTGGTGTTGGCGTTGGATATTTGTTGGGCTATGAAAGTTTAGATTTAATTTTAAATATGTCAAGAAACGGAGAGTTTAAAAATCATGATGAAAAAGAAGAAGTGATAAATGCATTACCTTTTGTAGAAGGTTATTTAGAATCTCTTACAGGTAATAAACGATTCATCAAGAAAGTTTTCGAATCTCCTGACGCTCTTGATGTTTTACCTGCCGTTCGTAAGTTACTTCTTCAAAAAAAAGAGCGCGAGGCTTTATTACTCGTAGGCTTTCTTATTCTTGGAGAAAAGGAAAAAACAATATTGCTTGATTTACTAGAATCACTTTGTAGAAAAATGTAAATAATAGCGCCTCTTCTCCCACTCTCTATTGTGCAAAAACAGGGGAAATTGAAGAATAGAAAGCCGATTTTACAGACTAAAGCGCAAAAATGGTCAAAATTGACAAATAGAAAGAGACAAGCCTGCTACTGCTGACTTGTCTGATAATGCTTAAATTAAACTCTTGAAATATCGGGGCTTATATGTTAGAATGATTTTAATGGATAAGGTTCATTAGAACACCAAAGCCCCTAACTATTGCAGTAGTTAAGGGCTTTTTTGACGTATCTTAGAGATTTAACGGGTGTTTATAGGCTAGTCACTCGGTCTACTTCTTACCATCTAGCCATTTGCAAACGAAATATAGGATAATTCCTGCTATGACGTCTGCCATAATAGTAAGAACGAGCTCTAGGATAAGGTTCATTAGTTTCACCTCCTCTCACGAACCGTAAGGAACGTAATCGGTAACCGATGACAAAAACATTATATCAAAAACACTCACCACAAACAAGCCTATAAAAGCCCCATATCCGCCTTATTTCCTACTCTGGTATTATTTGCCGTCTGACTGCTTAAAATAAAAAATAAGGGGGTTCTCGTAGCCCCTCGCATGGTATAAACTCAAAATCTTTTCTAATTGCTTGCCTGCTGATGGAAAAGGAGTAAACCATGAATATTACAGAATACAAAAAGAAAAACGGGACTATCGTATACCGAGCAAACGTGTATCTTGGAGTTGATAAACTTACAGGGAAAAAGGCTAGAACTACTGTTACGGCCAACACTAAAAAGGGGATTAAAATCAAAGCAAGAGAGGCTGTCAATGCTTTTGCAAACAATGGATATAGTGTTAAGGAAAAACCAACCATTACAACTTATAGGGAGCTGGTCGCTCTATGGTGGGAGAGTTACAAGAATACAATCAAACCAAACTCCCAACAATCTATGGAGGGGATTGTGAGACTTCATATTTTGCCCGTATTCGG
Source organism: uncultured Streptococcus sp. (assembly GCA_963524345.1). Classification (GTDB taxonomy): domain Bacteria; phylum Bacillota; class Bacilli; order Lactobacillales; family Streptococcaceae; genus Streptococcus. The sequence goes on along the minus strand of CAURHZ010000095.1, from coordinate 1,007 downwards.
CGATTACAAGCTAGACAAGCTTACTACTCCGATTATCCAGCAACAAGTAAATAAATGGGCTGACAAGGCCAATAAAGGCGAAAAAGGGGCATATGCAAACTATAGCTTCCTAAACAATATAAACCGCCGTATTCTCCAGTATGGAGTTACAATGCAAGCGATCCAACACAACCCAGCTAGGGATGTCATTATCCCACGTAAGCAACAAAATAAGGAGCATAAGGTAAAGTTTTTCAGCAACCAGGAACTTAAACAGTTTCTAGACTACCTGGATAACCTAGACTTGTCTAGCTATGAAAATCTCTTTGACTACGTGCTTTATAAAACATTGCTGGCTAGTGGTTGCCGTATCGGTGAGGCTTTGGCTCTTGAGTGGTCTGACATTGACTTTAAAAAAGGCATTATCAGCATTTCTAAGACTCTGAATAGATACCAAGAAACAAATACACCTAAGTCTAAAGCAGGTCTAAGAGAAATTGATATTGATAAAGCTACGGTTTCCCTACTCAAGCAGTATAAAAAACGTCAACAAGTCCAGTCATGGCAACTAGGACGGTCTGAGGGTATTGTATTTACTCCATTTACTACAAAATACGCCTACGCTTGCTTGCTTAGAAAGAGGCTACAAGGCCACTTCAAAAGCGCTGGCGTTCCTGATATTAGTTTCCACGGTTTCCGACACACTCACGCTACAATCATGCTATATGCTGGCATAGAGGCCAAAGACTTGCAATACAGATTAGGCCACTCTAATATCTCTATGACTTTAAACACTTATGTCCATGCTACCAAAGAGGGAGCAAAAAAAGCCGTCTCAATCTTTGAATCGGCTATCAGCAATCTATAAATAATAAGGGTGTCCCATTTTGGGGCTACCCTCTTACTATACCTAAAATTGGTTAAGGGTAACTAAAAGGGTAGTAAAAACAAAAAAAGCACTGAGGGAAAGCGCCCCAAAGTGCTTAATATCAAGGCTCTAAAGCCTATCTTATTCAATAAAATATTAC
>CAURHZ010000094.1:0-5915 GCA_963524345.1 uncultured Streptococcus sp. | reverse complement strand
ATAGCACATTTTAAAAGCAATGAACAGAAGAAAATTCTTGAATTTTCAGAAAATTCTATACACATATAAACATTTTAAATTAAAAACAACAAAGCGGATCAGGGCACTTTCTGATTACCAGAATATGCTTTTAATCCGCTTGCTTTAAATAACGTAATGTAATTTTTACAGAAGTTCTTTCAGATAAGTGTATTTAACATCTATCTTGCATTATAAAACTCTAGAACTTTCTCTTTTATATTCGATTCACTCAAACCATATTCATTAAGAAGATAATCCATTTTCCCTACTTGACCGAATCTTTCTTGAACACCCATCCGATGAATTTTTGTTATTCCATCATCAGAGAATAATTCACATAAAGCACTGCCAATTCCACCTATCTGATTGTGGTTTTCTACAGTAAATATAGTTTTTCCACTTAACATTGTTTTTATCTGTTCTGGTATCGGTTTGATTCTAAATAAATCTATCACACCTACTGAATAACCTAATTTAAACAGTTCATCCGCAACTCGAATACTTGGAGCAACCATTATGCCAGAAGCAACTATTACAACATCTTCACCGTGTCTTAACTCAATGTAGCCTTTAGAAAAATCTTCTCCACCTTGATATACAGCCTCTGGAGCTTTTCTAATTGTTCGAATATATTTTAGTCCTTTTAAGTCTAATGTCTGGTTCAAGATTTCACGAAATTGGATATCATCAGTTGCTTCGAAAATGATTGATTTAGGAATTAAACGTAACAATCCAATTTCTTCAAATGGCATATGTGTCCCACCATTCATTTCTGCAGTTACTCCTGCATCTGATCCAATCACAGTGGCATCCAATTGTGCGTATCCAAGAGAAATAAATAATTGATCAAATACTCTTCGTGAAGCAAAAGGGCCAAATGTATGAAGATAAGGTCTAAACCCCTGAATAGATAAACCTGCTGCAAGCCCGACCATTTCTGCTTCCATGATCCCAACATTCACATAACGGTCTCCAAAGTCCTTTTCAAGATTATTAGTAGCCATAGAACTTGACAAATCTGCTTCTAAAACTACTATATCAGAATAACTTTGGTTAGCCTCTAGAAGGAAATCTCTATACACATGTCGTAATTCTTTCGTACTTCTCATCATTCTGTTTCCTCCAATTCCTGACTTAATCTTTCTACAACTGAAGTTAACATTTGTCTCTCCTCTACAGTAGGGCGAAGATGATGATTGGATTTCATTTCTTCCAGCTCTCGAACTCCTTGACCTTTAGTAGTATCTAATACAATACACTTAGGGGATGAATCATTTGACTGTTTTAATCGGACAATCCCTTCATAAATTTCTCTAATATCTGAACCATTGACCCTAATGGATTCAAATCCAAATGCTGAGAATTTTTCTACAAAATCACCTGGATTACAAATATCCTTTGTAAAACCATCTAATTGTTTTTTGTTATCGTCTACAAATACAATTAAATTAGATAACTGTTGATGAGAAGCAAACTGTATAGCCTCCCAACATTGTCCCTCATTTAACTCACCATCTCCAACAATAGCATAGGTATAAAAGGGACTTTTTCTTATTCTCTGACCATATGCAAGCCCGGTTGCAACACTAATTCCCTGTCCTAAAGAGCCAGTTGTCATATCTATGCCCGGCGTTAGATTTCTATCAGGATGGGACGGTAATTTGGTTCCATTTGTATTTAAAGAATGTAAGAATTCTTTGTCAAAGAAACCATTCAAATAGAGTGTGCTGTACAAAGCTGGTCCAGCATGTCCCTTGGATAAAACAAAATAATCTCTATCTCGTGACGCAAATATTTCTGGAGTCATCGGCATTATTTCACCATAAAGCACTGCTAAAACTTCTACTATAGACAGACTCCCTCCATAATGGCCGAATCCAAGATGATTCAATGTTCTAAGAGTATTTAATCGGATTTTTGTTGCAAATTTTCTTAACTCATCTTCTCTATTTTCACTTAAAATCATCCCTTATTCCTCCTTTGCAGATGGCTTTTTAATAAAGGATACTCCAAACATAACTGCTAGAATAAGAACAAGACCAATAACAATGCCTGCTTGTGAGCCAAATTGATTCAACATTCCTAAAATAATTCCTGATAGACCAAAATCTGCATCTGAGAAAGTTGACCCTTGGAAACCAAGTCCTCCCAAAACTGGCATTAAAAAGACTGGAAGAAAACTAATTAAAATACCTTGTAAAAATGCTCCAATAGTGGCTCCACGAACACCACCAGATGCATTCCCAATGACACCTGCAGTCGCTCCACAGAAGAAATGAGGCACAACGCCTGGTAAGATGACAACCGTTCCTGAAGCAATCATAATTGCCATACTTACTAAACCACCAACAAAACTAGAGATAAATCCAATTAGGACTGCATTAGGTGCATAAGTATAAACAATCGGACAATCCAAAGCAGGTTTTGAATTAGGTACAAGACGCTCTGAAATACCTTTAAAGGCTGGAACAATTTCACCCAAAATAAGGCGAACACCTGCTAAAATAACAAATACACCTGCTGCAAATTGACCTGCTAATTGTAAAGCATAAACTAGACCACTTGTACCATTACTGATTTCTTTTTCTATATATTCTGACCCTGCAAAGATAGCTACAATAATGTAAATAACTGCCATAGATAAAGTAATACTAACAGTACTATCACGTAAAAAAGCTAAACTCTTTGGGAATTTAATGTCCTCTGTTGATTTTGATTTGTCACCGATAAGGCTACCAGTGAAACCACTTAACCAATATCCCAAAGAACTGAAATGACCTAAAGCCACCTTGTCATTTCCAGTTAATTGAACCATATATTTTTGCACAAATGCCGGGGAAACACTCATAATAATACCAAGTGCTAATCCTCCTAGTAAGATAAGAGGCAAACTTGTAAAGCCAGCAACTGATAAAATGACCGCAATCATACACGCCATATATAGAGTGTGGTGCCCTGTTAAAAAGATATATTTGAATCGAGTAAAACGAGCAATTAAGATATTGAATACCATACCTGCAAACATAATCATTGCAGTAGCTGAGCCATATGTGGTTAAAGCTACAGCTACAATTGCTTCATTATTCGGTACAACTCCAGATAAATGAAAAGCATGTTCAAACATGGTACCAAATGGATTCAAAGAATTTTGTACAATTCCTGCACCACCAGATACAACTAAGAAACCAACAAAGGTCTTAATTCCACCTTTAATAATATCAGGTAATTTCTTCTTCTGAAGAACTAATCCTAAGATTGCAATTAAAGCTACTAAAATAGCTGGTGTACTAACAATATCCAATATGAACTTCATCATGACGCTAGCCTCCTAAATAAGTCCTTTTTCTTCACAAAGTTTAGTAATTAATTCTCGTAGTTCATCCATATCAATAATACTATTTAAGATACGAACATCTCCAAGATGACTAGCTGAATCAGCTAAATCACGACCAACAATCCAAATATCAGCTGCATTTGGATCTGCTCCACCTAAATCATAGTGTTCAACTTCTACATCTGAAACATTCAAATCACTCAATACAGATTCAATATTCATCTGTACCATAAAACTTGAACCTAATCCTGAACCACAAGCTGTACCAATTTTTAACATTATCTAATCCTCCTGTTTAATTATCATTTCAATGTCATCATAGTTTTTTGATGATATTAAAGTTTGAACATGATTTTTATCTCTTAAAATTGTTGTTAAATGTGACAAAGCCTTTAAATGACTCTCATTATCAATAGCTGCAATACAAATCAACAATCTTACCTCTTGTTCTGGATTATCCAATAAATAAATCGGTTCTTCCAAAACTAACATTGACATCCCTATTTCATTCACACCTTCATCTGGCCGAGCGTGAGGAATTGCTACTCCCTTCCCTAAATTAATAAAAGGCCCAAACTCTTCTACTTTTTGAATCATTGCCTCAGGGTAGTTCTCAGTTATCTTATGTTGATCCAAAAGCGGTTTAGCTGCTAAACGAATTGCCTCCTTCCATCCTAATTTTTCCGAACTAACCTGATAAGTTTCTTTTGTAATTAATTCTTCTAACAATGGTAACACTTCCTTTCTGTTCATTTCTTGATAGAGATACCTCTTTAATGCTAATTTTAACTCTAATTCTTGTGTGATTACACTATATCGTCTTACTATGCTAATTATCTGATTAAGCTCAATATCTCGATAATCTGTATCTGGGAAATCTTTTGATACCAATTCAACTAACTGTGTTGTTTGTTCTTCCGTCATCATAACAGAAACTAGATAATTTGGCTTCTCTGTATCCACCTTTATAGTAGAAAAAACCATATCATAGTCACTACTAGTTTTCGCATATAAATCATCAATCTTTGAGGTTCCTATAAACTCAATTTGAGGGAATAATGCTAATAGATTCTCTTTTATCATCAATGAAGAACTAATTCCATTAGGACAGATAATTGCTGCTTTATAACATTTTTGAGGCAAAGTATCTGCATTCTTTAAATAACCTCCAAAATGGATAACAAAATATGCTGTTTCACTATCAGGTATAGGTTTGTCAATAGCGTCCATCAAGGGAGTCAAAGAGTCTTTTACTAGTTCAAATAAATCAGGATAATGTTCTTTGACATGCAACACATATTCATTTGAACTAGGTAAACCGAACTTTAATCTATAGTAAGCCGGTATAAGGTGGCGGCGAAGATTTTCTCTCAATGCTTCCCTTTGTTTAAAATGCAACAAAGAAATATCTTCCATTCTACTTATAATGGCCTCTGTTAATTGATTAAAGTAAACCGGAGCAACATCTACTTCACCTTCAAAACAACTTGATAATAAAACTGTGATATAGCGATAATCATCCTCAGAAAACACCGTATCTATAATTCCCAAATCAACCACTGTATCCAATAAAATATTGGTTATATCTTGAATAACAGGAGATACCAACGTCTCTGAAAGACATACTCTTTCAACACCCCTTTGATATCTACACATAATGAATACTAAACCGAAAAGGCAAACTTTTAATTGATTAACAATAGGTACTATCTGTAGCTTTTCATAATAATCTTTAACTACCTGATTTATCAAATCATAAGTTAATGAATACCCCCAACTGGATAAAACATAATCCAACCCCCAAATTCCTATGGAGGATTCCAGCAACTCACTAACCATTTGAAAAGCTAAACGGTGCTTATTCCACTCTGAACCGTGTAAAGTATAACCTTTTGCTCTACTGTACCCTAGCTCCAAATCATTATCTAACATAATCTTTCTTAATGATTGAATATCAGATAAGGTTGTATTCTTACTTACTTTCAAAAAGTCTTGGTAATGATTATTCGATATAAAATCTAATCGGCAAAAAGTGTAAAGATAGATTAATGCTAAGCGAGTCGACTTTGGTAAAACCAATTCATCCGACTTAATAATATCTGTCAAAGACTGCTTCGTACGATTTGATAAACTATAGCGACCTTGTTTTTTATCCAGCACTATCCCTTTATTAGCTAGATAAGGCACTAAATAATCTATTCCTTCTTTGACTTCCTTTATAGGTAAGCTCACCTTAACAGATAATTCATATAATGATAGCTCACAATGATCCATCAAAGTCATCAAAATAACTAGTGCTCTATAATCAAACATTTCTCTCCCTTTCTAACTACAATTATAGTGTAAAAGTTATAAGAATAAAAGAGTATTTCAGCACAATATAATCTCACCTACTACAAGTAATTATTGGGCTGAAACTTTTTAGTAATTATTTTTCAACTTTCTATTGACTTTTAAAAACAAAGTGATATCATTTAGGTTTTAGTAATATCAACTGAGTAATATCTTCTAATTTTTTCATCTTTTTTTGTCAAGTAACTTTACTTTACAAAAAAAATGT
>CAURHZ010000093.1:0-5937 GCA_963524345.1 uncultured Streptococcus sp. | reverse complement strand
GCTGCGATTGCTTTATCAGTAATTTCGACTAATTTCTTCTTAGCCTCGTTGTTAGCACCGAGTTCAGTCACTTTTTTCTCAATAGCTTCAGTCAAGCTAGCCATAGCCTTATCATAATTGATTTCAGGCTGTTCCGGTTGTTTTGGTTCAACCGGTTTTTCTGGTTGGCTAGGTTGCAATTGCTTGATTTGTTCAAGAGCCTTATTGAGGGCTTTGTTGACGTCTTCTTGAGTCTTCGCTTCTTGGATAGCTGCGATTGCTTTATCAGTAATTTCGACTAATTTCTTCTTAGCCTCGTTGTTAGTACCAAGTTCAGCCACTTTTTTCTCAATAGCTTCAGTTAAGCTAGCCATAGCCTTATCATAATTGATTTCAGGCTGTTCAGGTTGTTTCGGTTCAACTGGTTGTTCTGGGCCTGTTTCGTCTCCAGGTTTTTGGTAATTTTCATCTTTGCTAAGAATATCTTGCAAAGCAGTGACTGTTGACATCACATCTTGTACATTTACCGTATCAGAACTTAATTGTGCAGAAAGTTTATCAAGATTAGACTTAAATGCTTGGCGTGCAGTTGCAGTATCTTTCAATCCAGCAGGATTAAAGTTAGACAAATCTTCTTTCCATTTAGAGATAGATTGAAGGATTTCTGCTTTGCTGTATAGCTCACTTCCTTCGCCTTTGGTAATGAATTGATCCACTTGCATACCAATATTTTTGGTTAAATCATTCTTGTCAGGGTCTAGTTGGAGAGTTACTGCGTGCAAGTTTTCATCAAGTCCTTTTAGGTTGACTAGAGTTTGGTCACCTTGGCGTTGGGCAGCGTGACCGCTAAAGTATTTCTTGCCATCAATAGTGGATGCATTGCCCATACCATCTTGATAGGTGACTTCTTTACCGTCAAGGAATACTTTATAGACACCATGACTTGGGTCAACAAATCCTTTGATTTCTAAGCCTGTACCATAGAAATAAGCAGTCACAGTTGTCTTTTTCTTCTGATCCTCTGTCAGATGTCCAAATGATACCCATGATTCAGTGTTTTGGTATTTGCCAGAAGAGTTGGTTTCGTGTCTCCAGCCAGGACTGTAATCTAATTGGCTAGCTTGGTCGTCGTAATTTGTCTGATTCGTCTTCAATAAATCAGCTTTCATTACTCGAATAGTTGCGTCGGTAGCAAAACCGAGTAGAGCACCATCAGACACAGAAGTGAGTTTTGCTTTGAAGTCAAAGATTGAGTCAGCTTGTTCGGTGAAGTCGATAGTTGGAATGGTAACAGTTTTTTCTGTTTCACCATCTGCAAAGGTCACATCTTGAGTTGTATCTTGGTAAACCTTACCGTGAACACCTGTTCCAGGTTCCGTAATGAAGCGAACGGTAGCAGCTCCCTTGCTTCCACCAACACGCTTAATTGTAACAGTAACAGGTTTTCCTTTTTCGACATCGTAAGAAGTTGCTTCAAGTTCAAACATACCCTTGCTGTTATTGTTTAGAGTGTAGATTCCTTCTGTAGCAATTGGTTCACCTGTTTTGTTAACGAGAGTAATAGTGTGTTCTCCAGGTGCTAAATCACCAGTTTCGTAAACTTTTTGGCTACGTTTACGGCTACTGTTCTTGGTTTGTACATCTGCGACCTTTTGACCATCCACGTATACAGACATTTCACCATGGTTTGGATCTACTGTTGATACGACGTAAGCCTTGGTTCCTGTGAAACGGTAGGTGACTTTGGCATCTTTCTTGTTGGTCCACATAGAAGTACCGCGAATACCTTCTGACTCGTTGTACCAAGTTGTACCTTCCTTGTCAGCCGTTGTATTTGAGTGGTATTCTAGTCCAAGAGGATATCCATCATTCTTTTCGATAGTGCTTGGAGTTTTATAGACTGAGAAGTTGGTTAGGATTGGTGTAGCTTGTGAGCCAGTAATCGTAACTCGGATTTTTTGTGCTTCTACAGGTTGACCTTGGATCAAACGACGATAGCCTACGGTTGAACCTTCACCATATGGGACCCAGCGTCCGTTGATTTCGACTTCAATCTTGAATCCAGAAATACGTTGTCCTTTGGCAATATCTTCCTTGAGTTCTACGACGTCAAAACGTCTCTTTTGTCCCAAATCGACTGTGAAGCTACCCGTTGTGGCATCATTTGAGAGTGCCCAGCTAGTATCATCTTTACCGTCTGTAAGGTGGCTGGTCTTGTAGAGATGATTCTGACGAGTAGAACTTGCCGTAACAGTTGCTCCTTTGGCAAAATCAGTGGCATACATTTGATCTAGAGTCGCTTTGAACTCTTTCAAGCGAGCCACGTCAGCATCTGCGAATTTACCTTCTTTGTTTGGTGGAATGTTGAGAAGAAGTGGCGTTCCACGACCAACAGACTTAAAGTAGATATCCATCAATTCTTTGAGGGATTTTGGCTGCTGGTTATCGTGGTAGAACCAGCCGGAGCGGATGGAAACATCTGCTTCTCCTACAGAGTACATATCTCCGTCAGGGTCACCGTGGTTAAGGTATTCGTTCTTAACATTTTCGGTGATGTTTGCTTTCTTGACCTTGTGCCATACAGGGTCACCAGCGATACCACGCTCATTTCCAATCCAACGGATACTTGTTGGTTCGGCAGAGAAGATAGCGATATCTCCTTCAGCTTCCTTGATGTATTTGAACCACTCATCAAAAGTATAGGTTACTTTTTGGGCACCACTACCGCGTGCTCCATCCATCCAGACTTCGATAAATTTACCCTTATTACCGTATTTTGGATTACCAAGGATTTCTTTTAGTTGATTGAGGTAGTATTCGTTGTATTCTTTTTGAGTAGCTACCTTATATTTAGGGCTATTAACATCCCATGGTGATAGGTAAACACCCATGTTCATATCGTATTTAGTAGCAGATTTAGAGATTTCTTCTAGAAGGTCACCTTTTCCATCCTTCCATGGGCTTGCAGCTACGGTATGATTTGTATATTTAGATGGGTAAATAACGAAACCATCGTGGTGTTTGACAACCATAATAGTTCGTTTAAAGCCAGTTTCCTTTAGAGTACGGATCCATTGATCTGTATCTAAGTTAGTTGGATTGAAGTTTTTAGGGTCTTCATTTCCATGTCCCCACTCAGAATTAGTATAAGTATTCATACCATAGTGGATGAAGGCAGCTAATTCTTCCTTGTGATAATCAAGTTGAGCCTTGCTTGGAAGGGGGCCATGGTTTCCGATCTCTGTTTCCTTATCTTCTGGATGAGCAGCAGGTAAAACATTTGAAGTCGGACTAGAGATATCAGATATTTTTTCGTATTCAAAGACAATATCATTCACACCCTTGTGCTGGATGCTGGCTTCTAAGCGTGGAGTGAGCGCACGGTAGCCTGCGATTTCTTTTGCTTCAAAAGTGTTTACAAAAGAAACATCGTATTCTTTTTCGTCATTATTATCAGTAGCAACATTTGCTAATTCTTGCTCTGAGCCTTTCAAACGATAATGAATGGCAAATGAACCTTTATTCACTTTATAAACCACCTTGATGATTCGTGTTCCTGGAGCTGTTTTGCTGACAACGTTGTAGGTCCACTCATCTTTGAGTTGCTTGTTGATTTCGACGCCATCAATAGAGACAATCTGGTATTTCTCTTGATTTTTTGTATAGAAGTCGGTCTTAGCGATTTCTTTTTTGAAGTCATAGTCAAAAGCTGTTCCGACTTCAGTCTTTTCAACGAAAGTATCATCAGTCTTGATTGGATTACCAGTTTCATCTACGTGTTGAACCACTACACGTCCGTAATCGATCCCTTTAATGAGTGTCGCAACACCGTTTTCATCGAAAGAATATTGATTTTCACCAATAACAGCAGTTTTATTTCTGAACATTTCTCCTTCAGGAGTAAAGTAATATCGTTTTCCGTTATCACCTTGGTACCAACCTTTGACACCATATTTTGCGATAATATCTTTTACCCATTTGACTTGCTCAGGTGAGAGGACGATCCCACCACCGAAACGGTCTTTGTCAGGGATGCCGTTTTCAATTGTGCCGTGTTGGTGAACACCGACTACTTTACCATCACCGTTGATAATACCAGCACCTGAAAGGCCTGAAACAGAAGTCATATGATAGGTGATGCCTTTTGAGCCTTTATCATCATAATTATCAACAGATTTCACGACACCATCAGCCTTGTAAAGTTGACCAGCTACAATTGGTTTTTTGAGCTCAGGTGAGCTTGAATCAGTTGGATATCCAATCGTGCTAACAGGATCTCCTGGTTGATAGGTTTTGTTTTCTGCCAAGGGAACAAAGGTAGCAGCTTTATTTGGACTAGCGATTTGAAGAGGAACAGGTGCTACAACAGCAGCCAGGTCATTTTGATATCCTTTTCCAAATTCTTTCTTGTTCCAAAAATGAATATCTTCTTCTTTGAAAAGAGTAGTATTACCCGTTACAGGTTGAGAATTGCGAACAGCAGAATTGGAACCGAGGTTATAGTAAAACTTAGCAGAATCTCCACCTCGAATATGTCCTTCTTTTGTATCACGGTCTGATTCTAAAAAGTTGTGAGCGACAGTCAAGATGACATTTGGTGCTACAAAAATACCAGAACCAGACACGATATAGCGTTGGGAACCACCATTGTAAATAGTGTAAATCATACTAGCAGCAGTAGCAGGTTGTCCTTCATAAGGGACGTGCTTCAAATCTAGACCACCGTTGATGATCGCACGATTACTATTTTCAGCTTCTTTTGGAAGTTCTTCCTTATTTTTTAGAATGCTTTCTGTCTCAACTTTAGGGCTATCCTTCTTGTCTACGATTGCTGAAGTATCTATGTTTTTCACGGGCGTGTCAGGATAAGCTTGATCGTGGATTTCTTCAGGAAGTAAGTCAGTAGTTTTAGTATCTGCTACAGATTTTTCTTCTACTGGTTTAACAGTTTTCTCTGCTTGCTCTGATTCTTGAGGTGTAGAGATTACAGGACTTTCATTTTTGGTTTCTGGTTTGGTTTTTTCAGCCTCGGCCAATTTTTCTACGTTTGGTTGAGAACTTGTAGTTTCAATTTTTGCTTCGTCAGCTAGTGCTGTTCCAGATGCAAAAAAAGCGAGACCAACCATAACCGAAGCAACACCAACGGTTAATTTTCTGATGCTAAAAGTTTGCCCTTTTTCAAAAAGGTATCGATTCATAATGTACTCCTAGTTTGAATAAAGACAGTCAGCTACTGTCTGAGCCCAAGTATGACTTGGAAACGATTTTCTTTAATGATAGTTAATTTATGCAATAGCTTGAGATTAATTATCCCTCCTGTTTAAGCGCTTTCATTTTAAGATAAAAAAATTTAAATTGTCATCTTAATCTTTAAAATGATCCAAAAACCTTAATATAACAAATATACTAAATTATTCCAAGAAATGCAATAGAGAAATGCAAGAAAATCCATCTAATTTAAAGAATTTCGTTTACTTTTTAAAGAAAATCCATCCTTCTGTTTTTGGGAGTATAGAAGGATGGATTTGAATGAAGTTCAGAGTAGATTACGTATGGCCTCTTCAATTTGTTTTGGGTCTGTTTTTGAAGAGAAGCGTTCAAAGACCTGCCCATCACGACCGATGAGAAACTTAGCGAAATTCCATTCGACTCGTTTTCCCAGTGGACCAGATTTCTGGTCTTTCAACCAAACATAGAGGGGATCTGCCTCCTTACCGTTGACCTTGATCTTGGCAAAACGTGGGAAGCTGGTTTGATAATGTAGGCTACAGAAGGTGTTGATTTCCTCTGCGCTGCCTGGTGCTTGTCCCATAAACTGATTGCAAGGGAAGTCTAAAATCTCAAAACCTTGTTCTTGATAGCGATCATAGAGTTATTGAAGTCCTTGGTACTTGGGCGTTAAAAAGCATCCAGTAGCAGTGTTGACAAACAAGAGAACCTTACCACGATAGGAATATA
>CAURHZ010000092.1:0-5941 GCA_963524345.1 uncultured Streptococcus sp. | reverse complement strand
TAAACGAGGAATATCTTCTACTAGCTCTTCTTCTCTATTGATCAATTCATGTAAGCAAATCATTCCCTCTTGGTCCCAATCCGATAACTCCCATAAATGAAGATAATATTCATTTCTACACTTGTATACAATCCCTTGGACTTCTTCATACAATTCTTTAAGCATAAGCTTCCCCCTTTCTAGATACAGTCTAACAAATCAAGAACTTAATTGGGGCCATTTCATCCATTCTGCACCCTTTACCGCCTTAACTGCACAAAAAAGAGAGGACACGCCTCTCTTGGGGTTATTTTTCGTCGTTCATTTTTGACTTTATTTCATCATAAGATAGTGCATGAGATTCCTCTTCTACTGTTTCAGGCATCTTTCCTGTTTCATAAAGAGATTTAATTTGTGTACTATCCAATGTTTCGTATTTCAATAGTGCTTCCGCAATCAACTTGTGAGTTTCACGATTTGACTGAATAATTTCAGCAGCTTTATTTCGTGCCTCATTCAATAATGAACGAACCTCTTCGTCAATTTCATAAGCTGTTTGTTCTGAAATTGATTTTTGAGGACTTTGTGCACCAAACATGGCATGATTTCCTTCATATTGAACTGGACCAAGTTTTTCACTCATCCCGTACTCTGTAACCATTGCACGAGCCATCTGAGTCGCTTGTTCAAAGTCGTTTGAGGCTCCTGTAGTTTGGACATTAAAGATAATTTCTTCAGCTACACGTCCACCCATTAAGCCAGCCAATTGCTCTTTCATATCTTCTTTAGAAAGAAGCATTTGGTCTTCCTTAGGAAGTGCAATCATATATCCGCCGGCACGTCCACGTGGTACGATGGTAACTTTATGAACAACACGAGCATTCGACAAAACTAGACCAACAATGGTATGTCCTGCCTCATGGTAAGCAACTAATTCACGTTCTTTTTGTGAAACAGTCTTATCTTTCTTAGAAGGTCCAGCAATAACTCTATCTTCTGCTTCATCAATATCTGAAGCATCAATTATCGATTTATTGCGACGAGCAGCAACTAGAGCTGCTTCATTCAAGACATTCTCTAAATCAGCACCAACAAAACCTGGAGTTTGTTGGGCAACTAATTTCAAATCAACATTTTCCGCTAAAGGCTTGTTCTTAGCATGAACTTTCAAGATTGCTTCGCGACCTTTAACATCAGGACGGCCAACCAATACTTTTCTATCAAAACGTCCTGGACGTAAAAGGGCAGGATCAAGTACATCTGAACGGTTTGTCGCAGCGATAACGATAATCCCTTCATTTCCCTCAAAACCATCCATCTCAATCAAAAGTTGGTTCAAGGTTTGTTCACGTTCGTCATTTCCTCCACCAAGACCAACTCCACGTTGACGTCCAACAGCATCAATTTCATCGATAAAGATGATAGCTGGTGCTGCTTTTTTAGCATCTTCAAAAAGAGAACGAACACGACTAGCTCCAACTCCGACAAACATTTCTACAAAGTCAGAACCTGAGATACTAAAGAATGGAACACCTGCTTCTCCGGCGACTGCTTTAGCAAGCAAAGTTTTACCTGTTCCCGGAGGTCCCTCCAAAAGAACACCTGCTGGAATACGGGCTCCAAGTTTTGTGAATCGTTTTGGATCCTTTAAAAATTCAACAACTTCAACTAGTTCTTGTTTTTCTTCCTCAGCTCCAGCAACATCTGAAAATCTTACTTTAATATCTTCTTTATTTGCAGCTTTAGCCTTACTACGTCCAAAACTCATCGGGTTACGGCTATTATTTCCTCCCATATTTCCCATCATAGAAAATAGGAAGAAGAAAAGAATACCGAATGGCACAATGGATACAAGAATATTAATCCACATACCACTTGAACTTTCATGTTTAACAGTTACTTCCGCTTTATGGTCAGAAGCAAGCTTTTGCAATTCTGATACTGTCGTATCTGAAGGAAGAATGATGCTTGAAAATTTCTCTACTGTTGTAGCAGAAGGAGAAAAGAACTGAATGCCTGTTTCTTCTTTACTTGTTTTAGGATTTTTATAGACACCCGAAACTTCGATAACACTGCCATTTGGTTGGTAGGTTAATTCTTTTACATTGTCATCGGTAATTTCTTTTACCAATTCTGTATAATTAATTTGCTCACTTTTCCCTGCAACACTACCTGTACTAAAATACTGATAAGCTGTAACTAGGAAAAAAATAAGTAATAACCATAGAAAAGGATTTTTAATTAAACCATTATTTTGTTTTTTCATTAAAAATTGTTCTTTCTAATTTGAATATACTTCTTCTTTCAATACTCCAACATAAGGAAGGTTACGATAGTTTTCTTTGTAGTCTAAACCATAACCTACTACAAACTCATTTGGGATAGTAAAGCAGGTATAGTCTGCCTCAATTTCTACAACACGTCCTTCTGGTTTATCCAACAAGGTTGCAATGTTAACAGAAGCTGCTTCTCTTGCAATAAACATATCTCGCAAATTCTTCAAAGTTTGACCTGTATCAATGATATCTTCTACAAATAGAACATGTCTTCCTTTGATATCTTGAGTCACATCTTGTTTAATATTGATAACACCACTACTTGCTGTTCCACCATGGTAGCTAGAAACCATCATGAAGTCCATTTCAATATGTGTATCAATATGTTTGACCAATTCAGCCATAAAAGGAATAGATCCTTTTAAAATCCCAACTAAGATTGGATTTTTTCCTGCATAGTCTTTAGTGAGTTGAGCACCTAATTTTTTAGCAGCTTCTGTAATTTCATCGTGTGAAACAAGGATTTTTTTAATATCGTTTTCTAACATTTTTTTACCTATCTATTTTTTCTATATAAAGTACAGTGTTCATTATATCATTTTTCGTGTTTTTACTCAAATTACTGGTCGCAATTCCCAAAATTGAGACAATTTCTCCAAATTGCTCAATAATCAGAGCTGATTGCCGCTTTTCCATAGGGATTTTCAAATCAATAAATAGACGTCTGAGTTTTTTTCTATGCCCATTTTGAATCAAAAAATCTCCTGTTTTTCGATGACGAATGTGTATTGATGTTTCCCGTGAAACTGGTACCTGCTGAATTAATTCACCTTCTAAAGGAAGTCCAAAGGAAAATAAATAACCTTGGTAGGATACCTGATTTTGATAGTGTAACACAAGTTCATCTTCCTTTTCATCAGACTGAGGACTGATTTTACAAATCCGAAACTGTTGATACTCTTTTACTAATTCATAACCATTTTTAAGCGGATGACGATACTGGCTTTTAGTTTTTAAAATTTGTCTAACTTCTTCAAACTGAGCTTTTGTAAGATTCAAATCTGGAAAACGATTCAGATAAGTTTGAAGTAAAACTCTTTGTGTCGACTCAGAGTAAGACAATAGCTGATCTAAATTTTCTACATCAATATTCTTTGATAATTCAGCTATAGCTAAGTCATAATCTAAAATTTCATTGCCGATGCTTAAGATTGCATCTCTAAATCTAGGATTTTCTTTTTCTAATTCTGGTAAATAAGAGTTTCGAATACGATTGCGAAAATAATGATTTTCCTGATTTGATGTATCTTCAAAGTGAAAAATTGGTGGAAAGTCTTTTTTCTGAAAATGCAAGAAGGGACGAATGATTTCTATCTCTCCGACTACTTGCTTCTCCTTAATTCCTGATAGATAGCGCAAACGAGTTCCTCGAATCAAGCGCATTAAAATCGTTTCCACCTGATCATCAGCATGGTGGGCAGTGACTAAAGCTGTCGCACCTGTCTTTTTCATGACCTCTTGAAAAAAATCATAACGAAAATGTCGAGCACGCGCTTCTGAAAATTCACCTAAAAAATTACTGATATAAATAGGAAGCTCTGCTTCAGCAGCTAACTTCCTTAATTCCTGTTCTTCCCAATCTGATTCTACTCTCTGCTTATGATTCACATGAGCTAGAATCAATTCAATTTCTAATTCTTTTTGATACGTAGATAACACCTTAAATAGAAACATAGAATCTAATCCACCAGAAAGAGCTAGCACCACCTTAGCATGCTTTTTGAAATATCCCTTCTTGAGAAAATGATTTAAAAAATCTTGTTTCCTCATTTTAGAACCTCATAAACATCCTTGGCTATCTTAGAAATCGTATCATAATCAGAATTTTTAGTGAAAATAGAAAGAATAAATGGGGAATCTGCATAGACAACACCTGTATCATGCTTAAATTCATCCGCATCTCCAATTTTATGAGCTACTTTAACAGAAACACCTTTGGCAATTCTCTCATTATCAAAATCTGTTTTAGTCAAAGAATCCAATACAAATCCATTTTGATTATAAATAACTTCCATGACCTTCCCGGCCATCTTGGAAGAAATCAATTTTTCTTTTGTATCCCAATCATCTCCCATAATGGCAGACATCTTGGATTTGAATGTGGCATCAGATTGGTTTGAAATGTAATAACCCAATATATTATGAGCTACATTATCAGATTCTTTAGATACTTTTGTGATTAAGTCCTTGAGAGAATACTCTTTATTATCCTCTTTTTTAGGAAGACTACCACTTCCCTCTGGTTTATAAGAACCTGGAAAATCATTGACTGCAGATACGTATTTTACAGTCGTATCTAACTGATAAAGACCCTCATTTATTTTTTCTTGCGCATAATAGAGATAAGGGAGTTTCAAAACACTAGCTGCATACATCTTTTCATCTTGATTGATACCAGCTTCTTTTCCAGTAGTCAGTTGCTTAACATAAATAGAAAATGAATCCTTCTGATATTTTTCCGATAACATTTCTTGGACTTTACTCATCCGATTATCTTCTTCAGAAGTTGATTCTTTAGCTACCCATCCAGCCTGATCAATATGTAGAAATTCTCTTCCTTCTACAAACATGGTCTTATCAATTGATACTTGCGAATAAGCTGATAAGGATGATTTCACTTCTTTTAAATCATAAGGACTATTGTACAGTTTAAAATCAGATTCTAACCATACTTTTTTTATTGTTGGAGTTACCTCTGATTGATCATATAAAAATCGTTTGTCTGCAGCAATAAATTGATGGTTGGATAACTTAAATACTGGAATTCCTTGTTTATTTAAACGCCACTCGGTTATTTGAAAACTTGTTTTTGGAGTCAATTTTCCAGATTCCACTACTAAATCTTCATTCGCATA
Organism: uncultured Streptococcus sp.; assembly: GCA_963524345.1. Taxonomy (GTDB): domain Bacteria; phylum Bacillota; class Bacilli; order Lactobacillales; family Streptococcaceae; genus Streptococcus. The sequence goes on along the minus strand of CAURHZ010000092.1, from coordinate 771 downwards.
AACAGGAACCTCTCCATAAACCATGGGAGAACTTAATTTTTCTCTAAAATAAATACCAAAGTCAGATTGTGAAAGGTAATAAATTTCTTTTGAAGTATAGACTACTTCTTTTTCTGTGCTAACGACTTTTGAAATAGTCAAAAAACTCGGTAGCAACAAAATAATTAAGAATTTACGCATTCTTCCTTTCCTTTTCTTCTTGTAAACGCAATAGTTGATTTTTATTAGACAACTCTTCTAGTTTTTCATCCGATAGACTCAAAAATTGCTCAATTACGTCTAATAAATTTTCCATTTCATCACCTTGGAAGCAAGTCAGGAATCGTATAAACAGCTTCCCGATTCTTAGAATAATAATATTTTGCACGCATGTATTTAGCAGCGTAATCTTCATCTTTCAACTTTGTAGCAAAAGCTGTCTCTTTCTCCTTTTCCTCACTCAAGGTTTGATACTGAGTTTGCAAGTCTGATAACTGTTGACGTCTTTGGAGTAATTGGTGATAGCTTTGAGCAAGATTATAAGTTGGTAAAATGAACAATAAAATCATCAAAATAAGAACCCAGCCCATAAAACGATTACGTTTTTGTCGTTCCTTCATCAGATAGCGACGACGTTGATGTTCATTTTGAATAAAAGAATTATTCAATTGTACGATATTTTTAGACATTTTCTTCTACCCGTGTTTCACTGATAATTTCATACATGCCTGCTGCATCTTCTTTTTTTGTACTATCTTTCATCTCCAGTACTTTTACAAGTAGCAACTTATT
>CAURHZ010000091.1:0-5942 GCA_963524345.1 uncultured Streptococcus sp. | reverse complement strand
CTATAAAATCAGAAGAAGTTAGAAAGGATTCCCCTATCTATTCTCACTTTTTATACCCCAAAAGTTCCCTCGCACTCTATTGAGCAAACGGTTACAATTTAGCTATAAATCTATCAGAACAGACAAAGCTATTCTTTCGTCTTCTCCCATCCAGACTATACTGTCGGTTGTGGAATCTCACCACATCAGCTTGCGCTCGCGGACTTCTTTAAAGAGAAGGAAAAGATCATTTCCTAGTTAAAGTCACCGCCGGTCGGGAATCACACCCTGCCCTGAAGACTCTTTTATCATAACAAAAAACGCTTGCAAGCGCAAGCATTTTGTTCATTTTCATTTTCATTTTTTATTTCAATTTATCCACTTCATAGGTATGAACAAGCTCAAGACCTGCAAAGTTCTGCTGGCGGAGAGCCTCATAGACAATCATGCAGACGGTATTAGACACATTGAGACTGCGGACATGTTCATCATTCATAGGAATACGGAGAGCTTTCTCAGGATGTTCTCGCATAAAGTCCTCCGGCAAGCCCTTATCTTCACGTCCAAAGAGAAAATAATGGTCTTCGTCAGTCGATAAATCCACATCAGAATACACTTTCTCAGCAAATTTTGAGATCAGATAGAGTTTGCCCTTCATCTGAGACATGAAATCCTCCAAACTCTCGTAAAAATAAATCTCTAGCTTATCCCAATAATCCAACCCAGCTCGCTTCATCTTGCGGTCGTCAATAGGAAAGCCCATTGGCTTGATGATGTGGAGGGGAGAATTGGTCGCAGCGCAAGTACGCGCGATATTGCCTGTATTTTGTGGAATTTGTGGTTCAAATAATACAATGTGATTTGTCATGACTTGCTTCCTTTCACCATTGCAAAAAAATAGCCACACTGCCCGGAGTCAAGCTCAGCAAACAGCGTGGTTAAGGCATCGTTAACTTACCTCACAACAGGTTTGAAGTAAATCAGCGAAACTACTTTCTTAGTATAACACTTTCAGAATCATTGTCAATAGAAACGACTTGATTTTTTCAATTTTTTCAAGCTATTTCCAAGGGTTTCTAGGAGAAAATTCTTAAATATCTGCAAAAATTACTTACTCTTTTATACCTATCTGTGGACTGGGAATGATGATATTATGACCTCGTTATCTCAAATACTGCCGTATGAATCCACTCGTTATGCATTTGAAAATCGTTCTCTATACTTCTACTAAAGGTGAAACCATTTTTTAAAAGCACTCTCTGGGAGGCCAGATTGTCCGTTGCCGTCCCTGCGATAATCCTATGTAAACCATAAGTAGTAAAGGCCTTTTCTAAAACGAGTTTAACCGCTTCGCTTGCATATCCTAAATTAGTAACATTTTCTCCAATCCTATATCCAAGTTCTGCTGTTTTTCTATCCTTCCCTAAAACACTTAAATTGATTCTTCCAACCATAACGCCTTGTGCATCTCTAATAATATGCATGTAGACATCATGATTCTCTTGTTCCTTTAACAATTCCCTTGTAATTCCTTTAAAACCTTCTAAATCAAAATAGTTAGCTGGTCTAGGAGGTAAATTTCGTTCAAAATACTCTCGATTTTCTTTTTCAAAAGAATAGACGTCTAAACTATTTTCTTCAGACAACAGCTCTAAACTTATCATTGTAAATCATCTCCCGTCATTATATACATTCAACATTTTCCCATGTTTACACAAAATGAAATTAACACGATTTAAATTAAGTACTTTTACTATTTTATATCGTCTCTACATTATGACACTGAACTTAGTTGAAAATGATTATATTTGAATAACTTTGATTTTGTAGTGTAAATTCTACTATAAAATATACAAGCTAATTCATGTTTTGTCAAAAAGTTTCAAGTATACAATTATTAACTTTATTTCTCATACAATCTATCAATAAAAAATTATAGAATAATTTCTCTTTACTTATCTAATGAAAACTTTGACAATACTATTTCCAAGGGTTGTAAAATCGTCCCTGATTCTGCAAGATAAGTAGTAAACTAGCTACTAAAAACACAGCTGCCAAGAACAAGGTAAGATAGTCACCTTTTTTCAAGGCCTGATAACTATACCAAGTCCGCTTTTTCTCTTTTCCAAAGCGGCGAAGCTCCATGGCTGTAGCGATGGTATCAATGCGTTCTAGCGAGCTAAAAATCAAGGGAGTAATAATGCGCAGATTGCCTTTGATTCGTTGCATAAGAGAAGCTTTCTTAGATAATTCCATCCCACGCGCTTCCTGAGACATCTTGATGGTAAAGAATTCTTCCTGCAAATCTGGAATATAACGCAAGGTCAGGCTGACAGAATAGGCAATCTTGTAAGGAACACCAATTTGATTTAAACTAGAAGCAAACTGACTAGGATGAGTTGTCATCAAAAAGATAATAGCCAGAGGAATGGTGCAAAGATACTTAATGGCCAGATTAAGTAGGTAAAAGAGCTCCTGACTGGTTAGAGTGTAGGCACCGATTCCCTGCCAAATCACACTTTTCTCTCCGTAAAGTCCAACCCCATACTCGGGAGAAAAGAGATAAACCATCAAGACGTTTAAAACGGCAAATACCGTCGCAAAAACGGCTACAAAGGAAACATCTTTAAAACGGATTTCTGACAAATAGAGGAGAAAGACCGAAAAGATGGCAATCAGAACAAGCAATCTGGTATCATAGCTAATCATGGCCGCCAATGACACGAGAATGAAAAAGAGGAGTTTCCCAGCTCCTGACAAGCGATGAATCACAGTATCTCTATGTTGGTAGCCGATTAATTTTGCTTGCATTCTTCTCTCCTTTCTTTGTAAAATGCCGTTAAAGCAAGTGGATCCACGTCTAGTTTCTTAGCCAAGTTGAAGATAGAAGTTTCTTTTAGATTGGCTTTTACTAACAGCTCAGGATTGCTCAACAGACTAGCTGGATCTGTATCGGCAATCAATTCCCCGTCCACCATGACGAGGGCTCGGTCTGAATAATCCAGCATCAATTGCATATCATGCGTAATCATGACAATTGTATGCCCTTTTTGATGCAGTTCTTCGAGAAATTCCATAATCTCAGTATAGTTCTTCTGGTCTTGACCTGCAGTCGGCTCATCTAGGAGGATAATTTCAGCTCCTAAAACCAAAATCGAAGCAATGGTGACACGTTTTTTCTGTCCAAATGATAGGGCAGAAATGGGCCAATTACGGAATTCATAGAGACCACAGATTTTCAAGGTTTCATAGACTCTCGTTTCAATTTCCTGCTCGTCCACACCTCGCAAACGAAGTCCCAGAGCCACCTCATCAAAAATCATATTGGTTGAAATCATTTGATTAGGATTTTGCAGCACATAGCCTACTCGTTCCGCCCGCTCTGCAACAGAATCTCCTTTGATATCCTGTCCTTCCCAAATATAGCGGCCTTCCGTCTGAATAAAGCTACTTAAGGCCTTGGCTAGAGTTGATTTCCCAGCCCCATTTTTTCCGACTATGGCAATCTTTTCACCCTTTTTAATATCCAAATGTAGGGATTTCAAAATCAGTCTATCATCATAAGAAAAGGACACATCCTCTAATCTAAAGAGTGACTGCAATTCTTGGGTTTCTTTTGCCAGCTCCGTCTGTAACTGAACCTGGCCTTTTGAGATAGACAAGTTATCCAAATTTGCTAACTGTTCTTCCTTGGCTAAATCCACACCCAATTGACGGAGAGTGGTTAGATAAAGGGGTTCTCGGATCCCATTTTGGGTCAATAAATCAGTCGCCAGTAGCTGGTCAGGACCACCATTAAAAAGGATACGTCCATCATTGATCAAGACAATCCGATCGACAGGCCGATGCAGAACATCCTCCAAACGGTGCTCGATAATAAGGGTCGTCGTCCCCTCCTCCTTGTGAATCTGGTCAATCAATTCGATAATATCCTGACCTGACTTGGGGTCTAGATTAGCGAGTGGCTCATCAAACAAGAGAATCGGACTCTCATCAATCAAGACACCAGCCAGACTGACCCTCTGCTTTTGTCCACCAGACAAATCCTGGGGACGCTGATTCATTAAAGGGAGAAGGTCCAGCTTTTCAGCCCATTTATGAACACGACCTTTCATGTCATCTAGAGCTGTCACGTCATTTTCCAGAGCAAAAGCCAAATCCTCTGCCACAGACAGACCGATAAACTGCCCATCTGTATCCTGCAAAACTGTGCTAACCAGATGAGATTTATCATAGATGCTCATATCAAAGGCTGCTTGCCCCTTGATCAAAAATTCTCCAGACATCTGACCCTTGTAAATATTGGGAATAATACCATTCAAACACTGACCCAAGGTAGACTTACCTGACCCAGATGGTCCAACAATTAAGACTTTCTCTCCCTTATAAATGGTCAAATCCACCCCTTGCAAGGTCGGTTCTTGTTGCGTTTCATACTGGAAAGAGAAATCCTTCCACTCAATTATAGCTTCTTTCATCTTACTCTCTTCATTCGCTTCTTAGACTTCTATTTTATCATAAATTAAACCCTTCTTGCAGACTCTTCTCTTAAAAACTTAACACCAAGAAGATTCCTATCCTAGCTTACTTGCCTGACTAGTCTATAAATAGTGAAAAAGACCGGTCCCCCAGCCTTTTCCCCTTATATTAATCCTTTTTCAAACTTCCTGCACGAGTTTGGGTTCCTGCATAGGCAAGCAAGAGAAGAGTTCCTGCAATAGCTACAGATACACCATTAGCAATTCCCGCAACAATCCCTTGGGCAAATACTTTTTCTGCTGCTTCTTGATAAATCACAACATCTCCAAGTGGTGCCAAGACACCCCAAACAAGGGCATTTGCAAGTAGTTGAATGAGGTTAAAAATAAGAATATCTTTCCAGTCAAAAACACCATTGATCACGCGAACGTACTTTCTAAATAGTCCCACAGCTAGACCAAAGAGCCCGCTAGCGATAATCCAAGTCCACCACAGACCATAGCCAGCAAGAGAATCCTTGATTGCATGACCAATCAACCCAACAAGCAAACCGATAATCGGTCCAAAAATAATAGAAAGTAGCGCTTGTACCGCATACTGAAGCTGGATGCTTGTATTTGGAACAGGGGTCGGAATGTTGATCATCCCGATGACGACAAAGAGGGCAGCGCCAATTCCGACAGCAACAACTTGTTTAATTGTAAATTTGATTTCCATACTATTTATTCTCCTATTTTATCCTTCTATTTTCTTTATTTCAATGGTCCAAGATGAACCGACACCTACATTATAAGCCTTGGCAAAAGAACCTTGGTTGATAGCCAGACCTAAACGATAGAGAGAGTTGATGTAAAGGATTGGTTGCCCAATTCTCACATCTGCAAATGATTTGCCATAAACAACCTGATTTTGATAGACCAGCATATCTGCATGATAGATAGTCACTTCAAAACGATCACCGAATGCTGGTTCCAGTTTGTAAAATTCTTCTCGCGTGATAGAGGTCCAGAGCGAACCAAAACGCACATCCAGAATATCAATAGCTCCCTTCACCAAATGGTCTTCAACGATGGTCTCTACGACTGGAAGCTCCACAATCTGATCCGATTTATCAGCTGGAGTCGTTGCCTGAGGAACTGCTTCTTCAACTGGACTAGTTGTTTCGGCTGTTTGCTCCTCTAGGACAGAAGTGTCTGCAGATGCTGCCACTTCTTCAGAAGCAATCACTATCTTTGTAACTTCTGAGCTTAATGCTACTTCTTTTGGAGCTTCTGCAATCGGTTGAGAAAGATCTGCAATTTGAACAGTTTGATCATCTACGGTCACTTGATTGGTTGTCAAATCTGCTGTCGCAATTGTCACTTCTTCACTAGAAGCCGCTTGAGGTGTTTGGATTTCAACTTCTATTACTTCTTCTGCTTCATTGACGGTCGTTGTCAAAACAGTTTCTGGGAAAATCAAGTCCATATTAGTGATTTTATTCA
>CAURHZ010000090.1:0-5943 GCA_963524345.1 uncultured Streptococcus sp. | reverse complement strand
AGCCAGAAAGTAAGCTAGCTCGAATCATGTTTTCTTATTACGGCGCTCTCAATGCCCAGCTAAAAGGAGATGAGGCTCGTGCTCGTAGTTTGTTTGAAAGCATAGCACATGAAAACTCAGAGCTTTTCTATGTGCAGGAAGCTAGGAAGTATTTAGAAAAATGAGCTGATATAGTTTTAAAATCTGTCTAAGATAGAATATGTTGATGTAAAGTGAAAAGGGAATTAGAAAGCAAAAATGAACGGTATTATCAACTTAAAAAAAGAAGCGGGGATGACCTCGCATGATGCGGTTTTTAAGCTGCGTAAGATTTTGGGAACCAAGAAAATCGGTCATGGTGGAACCTTGGATCCGGATGTGGTGGGTGTTTTGCCCATTGCGGTTGGCAAGGCGACCCGCATGGTCGAGTTTATGCAGGACGAGGGTAAGGTCTATGAGGGGGAAATCACTCTGGGTTATTCCACGACGACTGAGGATGCTAGTGGGGAAGTGGTCGCAGAGACACCTGTTTTGTCGCCCCTGGATGAAAAAATTGTCGATGGAGCGATTGCTAGCTTGACTGGGCCTATTACTCAGATTCCACCTATGTATTCGGCTGTTAAGGTCAATGGTCGTAAGCTCTATGAGTATGCGCGTGCTGGTCAGGAAGTGGAACGTCCAGAACGTCAGGTGACCATTTATCAATTTGAGCGGACAAGTCCGATTTCTTATGAGGGTCATCTTGCACGCTTTACTTTTCGTGTAAAATGTAGCAAGGGGACTTACATCCGTACCTTATCGGTTGATTTAGGTGAGAAGCTTGGTTATGCGGCTCATATGTCACATCTGACACGGACTAGTGCAGCAGGTTTGCAACTTGAGGATGCTCTTACTTTGGAAGAAATTGCTGAAAAAGTTGAAAGAGGACAAGTCGATTTTCTATATCCGCTCGAGATTGGGACAGGCGACCTTGTCAAAGTTTCCCTAACTCAAGAAGAGGCTACAGAAGTGCGCTTTGGTCGTTTTATCGAGCTCGACCAAACAGAACAAGAATTAGCTGCCTTTGAAGATGATAAATTGCTAGCCATTCTAGAAAAACGGGACAATCTTTACAAGCCAAGAAAGGTTTTTAGCTAGTCATTGCTGTCTTTTTAAGTCCTCATTAATAGATTTGGGTAAGTTATTACTAAGTATTAATATCAGTATCGAAGAGGGAAAAAGTTGAAAGCGAATACATCCAAAGCTAGGACATTGTGTTTTTATTTTGATATAATAACAGTAATAAACTGAAAGGAATTTCTTAAAAATGAGTGTAAGAGAAATTATTGAAAAAATTAGAAGTGATTACTCGGAGATTGATTGGGGAAAGAATAGAAAGAGCTTTTCTAGAAACAAGTATTTTCGGATATTGGTTCAATATGATTTTGAAGAGTTAAAATCTAAATTTTCAAAACAAACTAAAAAAAGATTTTTAATTATAAGTAACTTTTCTGATTCAACGATAGATTGGAAGTCTGATTTAAGAGATTATTTTGTTATCACAGAACTGACAGCTCCTCCAAAAACAGGAAATATTGAAATTACAAAAGATAATAAAATTGAAGAATTTGAAAACCATATTGGACAAAGTTACTTTACTATTGAACAAGACTTTTTTACATGCCATTTTATAAAAGTTGAAAAGAATAGTGAGAAATACTTAGAGACATTGCAGGGAATTATTTCGCTAAGTTTTGATGATTTTGTAGATCAGATATGCCTAGAACCTAATAAGTGGGACGATTATGGATATCAGATGATTTTAAATCTTACGATTTGGGAACAAACTTTTGAGCTACGAGTTAATCCAAATAATGACGTTACTAAGAATTATTTAAAAAGTGGCAAAGGAAAATATCCAAATGAGAATTTTTGTTCCTTGGGAGAAGGGGCGTACTATGAATTTTTAAAAAAATATCTTTCTTATGAAAGTCGTCAAAAATGGTATAATCGATCAAGAGATCTCGCATATAACATAAGTGTATTGGATACGTTTGCTAAAAAATACTTATTAGAGTCAGATTTAGAAGAGGGAACTCTTGCTTTTAATCCGCCAAATGGTAAGTTTCATAGTTTTTTGTATAATTCATTTTTAAGAACAACTACTATAAAAGAAATAAAGGAAGTATTTCATCCATTAACTGTTTTTGGATATACTGATTCTAAGGTATATTATTCGAAGGATGAAACATTAACTCACTCAAATATAAAGGAGGTAGTAGATGATAGGGTAGACTCTATAAACTATAGTTTTAAAGAAGATGGTGTAGATAAAGGGAAACTACATTTCATAAAAAATAGAATGTCAGAATTACCAATGAATGTTTTTGCAGTGGTTGGTGGAAATGGTAGTGGAAAATCCTATAAAATCAATCACATAATAAAGGAACATTTAGAAGGAGACAATAAGTTTTCGCAGATACTTCACTTTTCATTAAGCCCATTTGACAATATTATTCATTTTAATAGAGATGGCAAAAGTATAGAGGTTGCTGATAAAGAAAGAGATTCAGATGATGAAATTATTTATGAGAAAGTAGGATTTGTTTCCGTAAAACATCCTCCTATTCCAGAAGTAGTCAAGAAAGCAGAAGCGTCACTATTGACTGATGTTAAGATGTATCTACATGAGAAATCTAGAAAGTATCTTGATTCTGATAATAAACTAAAACAAGGATTTGAAGCAGAAATAAGCATTAAAGAAAGTTTTTCCTACTACATACAGAGTCTGTTATTTGACTTAGTTGCTTCTAATAAGAAATTAACTCAGTGGAAGTCAGCTATAGAGTTCTTTGAATTTGAAACTTGGGTAGAAGATATCAAAATTGCTTTTTTAGATAGAGATATAATAAAAGAAGATCTAGAAAAAATAGACAATTTAAGTTCAGGGCAAGCAACTATTCTTTTATATATTACGAAGCTTGTTTCAAGTATTAATCAAGGAAGTTTAGTAATTTTTGATGAACCAGAAACGTTCATGCATCCACCTATGGTTAAAGCATTCATTAGAGCTGTTTCAGAGATAGTGAACAATAATAAAGCTTTTTGTTTGATTGCTACACATTCTCCAGTAATCATTCAAGAAATTCCTCATTGTAATGTCTACAGGTTAGATTCTAATCACGAATTAAAAAATACTAATTACAAAACCTATGGTCAAAATTTAGATACTCTATACAAGAACATATATGGTTTGGCATTGCAACAAACAGGTTATAACAGTTTCTTTAATGACCTTAGATATGTTATTTTTGAAAAAATCAAAGAAACAAATCAAGAGGATTTAGAAGATGTTAACTTGTTATCAGATAAAGACATTCAATATCTAGGTGATGAAGCTTTTCTGAAGTATCTTGAAGTGAAAGAGGAGATAGAGAAAGCGGGTGAAGTCTTATCAAAAGAGTAGCTAAAGAATATCCATCTATAGAGGACGTTATAGTTGTATTACCAGATACTGTCGATAAGGATGAGCTTCGTAATTTTTTAACAGAATTAGATAAAGAATATGAAAGTAAAGCTAGTATAGGTTCATTGTATGAATTAGATGTTGATCTAATTCAATCACAGTGTGATATTGATTCAAAATGGTATGGTACGTATGTGCGACCATCCTCAAAAGGCCTATTTCAAAAATTCGCAGTTGTAAAAAATACCTATAATCAAGCAATTTGTCCTATTTGTGAAGGAGTGTTTTCAACTAAAGTAACACTCGAGCATATTATGCCTAAGAGTGAGAAAGAGGAAAATGATCAAAAACTTGGTGAACCTAGGCTTGCAATTTTACCAATTAATCTAGTCAAATGTTGTGGGGAGTGCAATACCTCTAAACATAGTAAAAGGTCTGTCACAAAGGAAGAAAGTGAAATTAATCCTTACTTTGAAGAGTTTGATATTGAGAATTATATTGAGGTAAACTTTAATGATACAGATGAGATTTTTCAACCAAATATTAAATGTTACTATCAAGATAATCCTATGGATAAACGTATTCAAAATTTCATTACTAACTATAATATTGAAAAAACATATAATCATAGAATAAAGTTAGAGTTTCAAAAAATTTTGACCATATTAGCAAATAATCCAATAACTTTAACAAAATCTATTTTGAAGTCATACATAGAACATCTATTAGATACATATAGTAAAAATAGTGAATTTGAAAAGATTGACGATGAGTATTGGTTTGATCAAAATTATTTTGGATTTCTAATATGTGAGCATTTAAATAGAAAAATAGAAAATGATATTTCTGTTATTTATAAATTAAACAAGGAGATAAACAAACGTCGTCAGCCTTTTCAATATATTGCTTTTTCAAATCAAGAATTTCAGAATGATATGAACGAAGTACAAACAATGAAAGATTTAGAAATGTTTGTTAAAAATAACAAAGAAGATCTTATTTTCTATTACCAACAGATAAAAAAACAAGGGCTTTCTATTGATTTTCCTGAATTATTTAAAGAAGATGAAGATAAAGATGATAGGTTAAGAAAAAAATGCTTAATAGAGGAAATTGTTAAGTACTATATAGAAAGTGGAAAAAGTTTTGAGCATTTCGGAGAAGATTGTGCTTCTATAATTGCTATTTAAGATGAAACTCAAAATAGTAGAAGAAAATGAAGTTAAGAATCATAAAAAATTGAAAGAGATGAATCAAAAATCAGTGGAGGGAACAGTAAAGCATGCATCAGCAATTTAATCTGAATCAAGAGATAGTCTTAGAAAACCGTATATAAAGATTATACGAAATTGGTTATAGATATCAAACCTTTTTACTTAAAAATTGCAAAGTCTTTTTGTTTCGTTAATCAAAGCAGATACCATGCTTTCTATTAAAATTTATTAGATGAGTGCCCCAAAATCAGACTATAAATTTTGCAAAAAATGTGATAGAATAGACCACGGATAAAAAAACGGAGGATAGCATGCAAAATAGACCAATCATTATCGGAGTGACAGGTGGTTCTGGTGGGGGTAAGACCAGTGTTTCAAGAGCCATTTTATCGCATTTCCCTGATGAAAAGATTTCCATGATTGAGCATGATTCATACTACAAGGATCAGTCTCATTTGACCTTTGAAGAGCGTGTCAAAACCAATTACGACCATCCTTTTGCCTTTGATACAGATTTGATGATCGAGCAGATTAAGGAATTGTTGGCGGGTCGTCCAGTGGACATTCCGACTTACGACTATACAGAGCATACACGGAGTAGCAAGACCTATCGTCAGGAGCCTCAAGATGTCTTTATCGTTGAGGGGATTTTGGTCTTGGAGGACAAGCGCCTGCGCGATTTGATGGATATCAAGATTTTTGTGGATACGGATGATGATGTGCGCATTATTCGTCGTATCAAGCGCGATATGGAAGAACGTGGCCGTAGTCTTGATAGTGTTATTGACCAGTATCTAGGTGTGGTTAAACCAATGTACCACCAGTTTATCGAGCCAACCAAACGTTATGCTGATATCGTCATTCCTGAGGGAGTCAGCAATACAGTTGCTATTGACCTTTTGACGACCAAGATTGCAAAGATTTTGGAAGAAGCTCGAAACAGCAAATAATCAGATGTGGAGGCCTTGCCTCCTTTTTCTATTTTTCTCTCATAATGGTACATAAATGGAGATTTTTAGGCATATTTTTGGTATAATAATACCCATGAAAGAGCAAGAAAATGAATAGTAGGTGCAGATGGAAAAGTATTTATCGGTAACAACTTTGACCAAGTATCTGAAAATGAAATTCGATAAAGACCCTTATTTGGAACGGGTCTATTTAACTGGTCAAGTTTCCAACTTTCGTAAACGACCTACTCACCAATATTTCTCCCTAAAAGATGATCACGCAGTCATTCAAGCGACCATATGGTCTGGGATTTATCAGAAATTAGGTTTTGACCTAGAAGAAGGAATGAAAATC
>CAURHZ010000089.1:0-6006 GCA_963524345.1 uncultured Streptococcus sp. | reverse complement strand
ACGGACGAGCAAAGGCATGATAGAAGGCATGGAAGTGACAATCCTCCAAGGTATTTACCACTTTTTCAATAGTAAAGACGAGATGGTCCTGTGGCAAGAAAGAACTGATTTCTAGTGGTAAAGTTGTTTGATTTGTGTTATAGTGAATATGCATGGGATAGACTTTCTGAATGGTTTATTGGGCAATTCTATTTTACCAAGACTATCGCAACCATGCAAAAAGAGTCTGGGACAAAAGTCTAACCTTAAATACAAAAAGCGAACAAAACGAGTTATCTGATACTCAGAATTCTGTTTTGTTCGCTTTTTTGTATAATATATCGATTTTTAAAATTTATAATAAATAATTCCTAAAATCAAAATCTTTTTGTCCCAGGATCTTTTTACGTAGTGTATGCAAATGAACGCAGTCTATAATGATATGAGTCCATAAACTATAAATTTGAAGTATGAAAATGCTATTAATGGAATGAAAGTTGTATTGGAAAGAGTCTAGAACAGAAAGGTACTTTCATTGCACCTATTTCTTTTGAATGAACTTTTATTATATACCATTTTATTAGGTTAAAATGATGGAAAATGATTGCAATTTCAGGCGTGTTTTGATATATTCAATATATAAAATATATTATCGAACTTGGTACTTGTTTGTGTATTCAGAAGGAGGTTATTTTTTAAAAAGCAAACGCTTACTTTGTATCAAGAGAAAGAAATGAGGATTTTAATGAACAAAAGACTTTTTGATAAACGTTGTCATTATAGCATTCGTAAATTTGCAATAGGTGCGGCATCTGTAATGATTGGGGCTAGTATATTTGGTATTTCAGCTGTACAAGCTGAGGAGGTGGCTTCATCCAATACTCAAACAGAAGAAACAACTGTTCATCAACCTCAGCCTTTAGATAAGCTTCCCGATGATGTGGCAGCTGCTATCGCAAAGGCTGATGAGAATGGTGGGCGTGAGTTTGTAAAACCCAAAGCTGAGTCGACAGAAGATAAAGTGACTAAGGATACAGAACCTACTAGACCTGCTAACGATGGTAGTCATGAATTGGCTAGTCCTAAAGTGGAAACTCCAAATAAAGTAGAAGAAGGAACCAAAACTGAGGACAAACAGAAATCTGAAGAGGCAAATCCAAAGCCTGTTGAATCTGCAGTAACAGCTGGAACAGAAGTAAAAGAGGATTCTAAAAAAACTTCTGAAAAGAACCAAGTGAAAGCAGACACAGAGATCAAACCTTCTTCTGAAAAATCGCAAGCACTGTCTGGAGAGTCAAACAAAGCTGAAGTTGAAAAGGAAAAACAGCTATTATCTGAGCGAAAACAAGATTTTAATAAAGATTGGTATTTTAAACTAAATGCCCAAGGCGATTTTTCAAAAAAAGATGTGGATGTTCATGATTGGTCTAAATTGAATCTTCCTCATGATTGGAGTATTTATTTTGACTTTGATCACAAATCTCCCGCGCGTAATGAAGGTGGTCAGTTAAATGGTGGAACAGCTTGGTATCGTAAGACTTTCACATTAAATGAAGTAGACAAGAATAAGGATGTTCGTATTAATTTTGATGGGGTTTACATGGATTCAAAGGTCTATGTAAATGGTAAATTTGTAGGACATTATCCAAGTGGCTATAATCATTTTTCATATGATATCACAGAATTTTTAAACAAGGATGGTAGTGAAAATTCAATTACTGTTCAAGTGACCAATAAGCAACCAAGTAGTCGTTGGTATTCAGGAAGTGGGATTTATCGTGATGTAACTCTTAGTTATCGTGATAAAGTCCATGTTGCCGAAAATGGTAATCATATCACTACTCCAAAACTTGCTGAGCAAAAAGAAGGGAATGTTGAAACACAGGTTCAAAGTAAGATTAAAAATACGGATAAGAAGGCTGCTAAAGTCTTTGTGGAACAACAAATCTTTACTAAGGAAGGCAAGGTTGTATCAGAATTAGTTCGCTCTGAAACGAAGAATTTAGCAGAAAATGAAGTTGCAGATTTCAGACAAACAATCCTAGTTAATAAACCAACTCTTTGGACGACAAAAAGTTATCATCCTCAACTGTATGTGCTGAAAACAAAGGTTTATAAAGAAGGTCAACTAGTTGATGTAACAGAAGATACATTTGGTTACCGTTATTTCAATTGGACTGCTAAGGATGGTTTCTCTCTGAATGGTGAACGCATGAAATTCCACGGAGTAAGTATTCACCATGACAATGGAGCCTTAGGGGCAGAAGAAAATTATAAGGCTACCTATCGTAAATTAAAACTCTTGAAAGATATGGGGGTTAACTCTATTCGAACAACCCACAATCCAGCGAGTCCTCAGTTGCTTGATGCTGCAGCTAGTTTAGGTCTTTTGGTTCAAGAGGAAGCTTTTGATACTTGGTATGGTGGCAAGAAGACTTACGACTATGGACGGTTCTTTGATCAAGATGCAACCCATCCTGAAGCTAAGAAGGGTGAGAAGTGGTCTGATTTTGATCTTAGAACAATGGTAGAACGTGATAAGAACAATCCGTCTATCGTCATGTGGTCTCTTGGAAATGAGGTGGAAGAGGCAAATGGTAGTCCTCGTTCTATCGAGACAGCTAAACGTCTGAAGGCTATTATTAAGGCAATTGATACTGAACGTTATGTCACTATGGGTGAAAATAAATTTAGTCGTGCAGCGACAGGTGATTTCTTAAAAGTTGCAGAAGTCATGGATGCTGTCGGTATGAACTATGGAGAGCGCAATTATGATGCTGTTCGTAGAGCTCATCCAGACTGGCTCATCTATGGTTCTGAAACTTCTTCAGCTACTAGAACGCGTGATTCTTATTACAATCCTACTCAAATCCTTGGACATGATAACCGTCCGAATCGTCACTATGAACAATCTGACTATGGTAATGACCGTGTTGGATGGGGAAGAACAGCTACTGAATCATGGACTTTTGACCGTGATCATGCTGGATATGCTGGACAATTTATCTGGACAGGAATTGACTATATCGGTGAACCAACTCCATGGCATAACCAAGATAATACACCTGTAAAAAGTTCTTACTTTGGTATCATCGATACGGCTGGTTTACCGAAGAATGATTTTTACCTTTACCGTAGTGAATGGTATAGTGCTAAAGAAAAGCCAACTGTTCGCATTTTACCACATTGGAACTGGACTGAAGAGACACTCAAGGATCGCAAGATGCTGGTCGATGGAAAGGTTCCAGTTCGTACCTTCTCAAATGCTGCAAGTGTCGAATTGTTCTTGAATGGTGAGTCGCTTGGTAAAAAGGAATTTACTAAGAAAAGGACAGAAGATGGACGTCCATATCATGAGGGGGCTAAACCAAGTGAATTGTATCTTGAGTGGCTTGTAAAATACCAACCAGGTACACTGACTGCGATTGCTCGAGATGAAAATGGTAACGAAATTGCGCGTGATAGTGTGACAACTGCAGGGGAACCAGCAAGAGTTCGTCTGACTAAAGAAGAGCATGTTATCACAGCAGATGGTAAAGATTTATCTTATATCCATTACGAAATTGTTGATGGCGAAGGGAATGTTGTTCCGACAGCTAACAATCTTGTTCATTTCAATCTTCATGGTCAGGGACAGATTGTTGGTGTGGATAATGGAGAGCAAGCTAGCCGTGAGCGTTACAAAGCTCAAGCAGATGGAACATGGCAAAGACGTGCTTTCAATGGTAAAGGGGTTGTCATTGTAAAATCAACAGAAAAAGAAGGTAAATTTACTCTTTATGCAGATTCTGCTGGATTAACGTCTGATAGCGCAACGGTTGCAACGGTGTCTGGTAAGAAAGAAAACCGTCACTTTGTAGCCTTTGCTCCTGTAAAAGCAACAACTGATGTGACGACAAATCCTGTATTACCTCAGACAGTAACAGCTATTTATAGTGATGGCAGTGTTGAGGAAAAGACTGTAACATGGGACGTGCCAGCTGACTTGCTTACAAGTGCAGGTGAGAAAAAAGTATCTGGACGTGTAGAAGGTTTGGAAAGCAAAGCTGAGGCACTTGTAAAAGTGATTGCCTTAGATAGATGGTTACCAAAAGTTGCTACAGTACCAGTTGGTACAACTGCAGCTGATTTGGATAAAACGGTCACAGCTGTTCTGACAGATGGTAGCTTGATTGATACTGATGTTGTTTCTTGGACCTTGAAAGATCCTGCTGCTTTGAACAAGGAAGGGGGACGTACGGAGGCTACTGGTAAATTGGTAGATGACGATCGTGAAGTAACTGCAACCTTTATCGCAAGCAGTAAGGAAACAACAAGTAGCATTACAGGACTTACTGTTGGGGATAAAGATCTTGAGAACTTCGAGTCTGGCAAGACTTATTATCGTGTATCTCTTCCTTACACTGGAACAATTCCAAGTGTTGGAGCTCAGACTACTGGTTATCAAGTAACTGTTCAGCAAGCTTCTGCTGATAATGGTTATCAGGCTTCGGTTTTCTTGAGTGACCAAAAGGGTGACTTGGTTCAAACTTACCTAATTCAGTTTGTGAAGGAAGCTCCTGCCTTGAAACGTTTGGAAGTAGTTGTGGAAGGAAAAGAAACTGCTACTGAAGATCAGGTCTTAACTTATCACGTCATTGGTCGTTATGAGGATGGTTCACAAACAGAATTTTCAGCATCAGATATTCATTTAGAAGCTAAATCATCTGATGGTGGGCATCTTGAGGTGAATGGTCAGAATCTATTGCTCTATACTAAGGGAAGAGTGACTTTGACACCTCGAATCGATAATCAAACAGAGAAAACAGAATCTGTAACCACTGAAGTGGTGATTAAAGAAAATAAAGTCAGCAAGAAGATTGTGAAACTGCATCCTGTATCTATTTCTACAGACATTAATCAGCAACCGAATCTACCTAAAGAAGTTGGAGCAGAATTTGATAAGGGCTTGCCACGCAAAGTGTCTGTAACTTGGGACAAGGTAGACGAAAAAGAGTTGGGGCATTATCATAGCTTTACGCTTAAAGGACATGTAGAAGGCACAGACATTGAAGCTCAAGCAACGGTGACAGTTGAAGGCCTACAAGTTGCAGAGGAAATCAGCCTTACTCTTCCTAAGGGTGAGACAGTTCAATTGCCAGCTAATGTTCGTGCTTACCATTCTAATGGAACAACTATCTATAAAGATGTAGTTTGGGATCAGGTTCCAGCCAACTTTAGTCAAACTGAAGGGGTCTATGAAATCAATGGTCGTTTAGTTGATAGCAATCTGACCACTAAAGCTCATGTTCGAGTGTCTAGTCAAGTTGTTGCTGGAAATAATATCTCTAAACAATGGACAGGTTCGCAATTGCCAGCTGCCATTGTATCCAATACAGGAGGAGATGACTCAGCTAATTCCTTGAACGACTTGACTGTATCAAGAACGCCATCAGATGCTAAAAATAGATGGACTACTTGGAGAACAAATACTGATAATGACTGGGCTTCTATCTTGTTTGGTAATTCAGGAGACTTGACGAAACGTTTTGTCAACAATTTGTCGGTTGATTTCTACACTGATGGAGCAATTGGTCTTCCAAAAGAATATGTAGTTGAATATTATGTAGGTAAAGAAATTCCAGATTTACCAAGTGATGTCAGCAATGCTCAGCGTGATACTAATCATCCATTTAATAATCCAGCCAACTGGAAGGCAGTTGAAAACTTACATGCTCCAAGCCAGCTATCTGCAACTCAAACGAATCACTTTACCTTTGACAAGGTAGAAACTTATGCTGTTCGTATGCGCATGAAGAAGGCTGATGGAACATCAGGTGTTGGTCTCACAGAGCTAACTGTTCTTGGAAACAAGGTCTTAAGCTCTACAAGTTCAGAGATTTCTATCAAAGTAGATGGCAAGGATCTTGAACACTTTAATCCATCTAAGACTGATTACTATATTCCTCAATCTAGCAAAGAAATCACTGCAACCGCTAGCAATAATGGTTTGGTAACAGTTGTTCCGGCAACCAGTCCAAAAGGTGC
>CAURHZ010000088.1:0-6068 GCA_963524345.1 uncultured Streptococcus sp. | reverse complement strand
GTTGTTGAAAATCGCTGATTTGACCTTAGATTGAAATTGAAAATCATCTGTGTTAAAAGTCTCAGCAATTCGCTGTGCCGTTTTTTCCAGTTCCTTGATAGATTTCTTTGGAGAAATCTTAGGGGAAACGGCAAGAAGATTGTCTGAAAAATAGTTCAAGAAAGTCCCATTGTACTTGATGCGTTTTTCAATCAGATGGTACTTGCGACTCTGAAGATTGACCACCAAGGCCTCATCAGCACCCGTTCCAAATCCAGGCAGGTTATTCTGAGTCAGCTTGATTGGATTATCGACCTCTCCTCCGAGGTGGGTCAGGGTCTCACGCAGGGCAATTCGTAAGAAAGCGAAATGTTCTACACCTTCTTTAGAAAATTGCACAAAAATCAAGTCATTAGTCTTGAGATTTTCGGAAATGCTGAACTCCTCTTTCCAGAGATTAGCCAGTGTGACTGATGTCTCCAACAAATCGTCTGTGATGTGATTGAAGAAGGGATTTTCTTCTTCGAAAATCCCAGTCTTAGCTTCATCTGAATACACACGTTCAATTTTTTTACGCAAGTATTCTTCGATTTTTGGAGTGATATTGAGAAACTTATCCGCTAGAAACAGCTCGGTATCATCCGGACTGAACTGATGGATAATGGCTTTCTTAATATAAATGTCCATAAAAATTTTAGTCCTCGTATAATGGGAAGGCATCTGTCAATGCTTTGACTTCACTTCTCACTTCTTCTAAGACAGCTTCATTTCCTGCATTCTTAAGGGTTTTGATGATGAGTTCAGCCACTTTACGGCTTTCTTCTTCACCAAATCCACGCGCAGTGATGGCTGCAGATCCGATACGAATCCCACTTGTCTTGAATGGTGACAAGGTTTCGTAAGGGATTGAGTTTTTATTTAGGGTAATATTGACTTCATCCAGCAAGTTTTGAGCAACTTTTCCGTTTTCTACAACTTTAGTCACATCCACTAGGAAGAGGTGGTTTTCAGTCCCACCAGAAATGATACGGAAATCAGGATCTTGCAAGAAGACTTCTACCATAGCCTTGCTGTTTTTGATAACATTGGCAGCATATTCCTTGAAGGCTGGATCCAAAACTTCTTTGAAGGAAACTGCCTTAGCAGCAACAACATGCTCCAAAGGACCGCCCTGAATACCTGGGAAAATAGCTGAATTGATTTTCTTAGCAAGTTCTTCGTCATTGGTCAAAATCAAACCACCACGAGGTCCACGAAGGGTTTTGTGAGTCGTTGTTGTAGTGATATGAGCGTATGGTACTGGGCTTGGATGTAGACCAGCAGCAACCAAACCAGCGATATGGGCCATATCCACCATAAGCTTAGCCCCAACAGCATCTGCGATTTCACGGAATTTTGAGAAGTCGATAATTTGAGAATAGGCTGACGCACCAGCTACAATCAGTTTTGGTTTTACTTCTTGGGCTTGTTTTAAGATAGCATCAAAGTCCAAGAGTTCCGTTTCAGGATCCACACTATAAGAAACAAAATTGTAGGTTTGACCAGAGAAGCTGACAGGAGCTCCGTGGGTCAAGTGTCCACCTGCTGCCAAATCCATCCCCATAACAGTATCGCCCGGTTCAATCAAGGCCATGTAAGCCGCACAGTTGGCTTGGCTTCCTGAGTGAGGTTGCACATTGGCAAATTTAGCACCGAAAATTTCTTTTGCACGTTCAATAGCTAGACTTTCTACCACGTCTACCACATCAGTCCCACCATAGTAACGGCGTCCTGGGTAGCCTTCGGCGTATTTATTCGTCAAGATAGACCCTTGAGCTGCCATAACAGCCTTGGAAACTACGTTTTCCGAAGCAATCAACTCAATGTTGTTTTGTTGTCGTTCTTCTTCTTTGGCAATAGCATTCCAGAGATCAGCATCATATGCTTTAAAATCATCTTTATCAAAAATCATAGGTCTTCTCCTTTATAGTGTGACTGGTCCATTAGTTTAATTTTTTATTAGAAAATTAAACTAAAAGATGCGAATAAACCGTTTCTGCACTTTATCACAAGTATATCCAACTTTTTCATAAAATGCATGAGCTCCCAGACGATGATCGGCAGAGTTTAAGCGGATAAACCCGTAACCACGTCTTTTTGCTTCTTGCTCCAACCCTTGCAGTAAGCCTTTACCGATACCTTGCCCTTGTGCTTGAGGTGAAACTGCTAAAGCTAAGATATTAAATCCTGCTTTAGAATAAAGTGATTCATAGACCTCAGCGTGGACATATCCAAGTAAGACATGACTAGCTGCATCCTCATAGCCAAGTAGGAAATGATGTGAATCCTGAGATAATCTAGCTAGTTGACTAGCCGTGTCCTCTGGACTAAAAGAATAGCCCAAAGCCTCTTGATTGATGTCACAAATAGCTTTCACATCTGTTTCTTGCAAATCTCTTAGCATTTTATTCCTCCTCAAAAGAAATCTCTGGCAACCGAGCAAGAATATCTTCTCGCTTAATGGCCCCTTGGCGTAAGATTTTCACCTTGTCTCCAGACAAATCCACAATAGTTGAATCCTGTCCAGTTAAAAAAGCATCGTCTTCCAGACCCAGAACCTCTTGATCAAAATCCTTCAGAATTTGTTCAAAGGTCACTCCACTTGCCTGACCTGAGATATTGGCAGACGGCCCAATCAAGGGACCCGTCTCTCGAATCAAATCCAGTGTGATAGGGTGACTTGGCATCCGAAATCCAACAGTCGCAAGGCCAGAATTGACCCAATAGGGAACTCGGTCATTAGCTTCGAGAATAATGGTCAAGGGACCTGGTAAAAAGATCTCTACAAGTTTTTGTAGATAAGTTGGCTGATTCTTAGAAAAGTACAAGATGTCCTCCAGAGAGGCGATATTGAGATTGAGTGCCTTATCTCTTGGACGACGTTTAATCCGGTATACATGATTAACTGCTTTTTCGTCTAGAGCCTTGGCAAAAAGACCGTAAACTGTCTCTGTAGGTAGAACGGCAGCTCCACCATTTTCCAACTCTTGTCTAATCCTGTCCATCATCAACCACGACCATCCTATCTTGACCAAATTGGTCCTTGAGTGTTCGAACTCTTTTTTCAGGAAGATGTTTCCTAAAAAGATCAGGAACACTTTGACCTTGCTTGTATCCAATTTCAAGGTAAATCTTACCACCATCTTTGAGATAGTCTTTTGCATCTTCCGCAATTCTACGGTAAATAGCTAGGCCATCCTCGTCTGCAAAGAGAGCTAGATGAGGCTCCGAATGCAAAACATTCAAGCCGACCTCTGACTCATCTTCACGAGAGATATAGGGTGGATTGGAAACAATTATATCATATTTTTCAGAAATTTCTGTAAAACAGTCAGATTTTTTTAAAAATATTTGAAGATTTTGATTTTTAGCATTTTCGTTAGCTAAATCTAAAGCATCTTGGGAAATATCTGCTGCTGTCACTGACCAATCTGATCTGTTTTTTGCTAGAGCGAGAGCAATAGCTCCACTACCTGTTCCAATATCCAGAACTGAAAGATTCGTCTCAGGATTTTCAGCTAGGATAAGCTCCACCAACTCCTCAGTCTCTGGACGAGGAATCAAAACCCGCTCATCAACTTTTAACTGCATTCCGAAGAATTCTGCATGACCAATGATATACTGTGCTGGTTTATGAGCCGCTAACTGCTGGTAAATCTCTTCTACAAATACTTCTTCCTCTTCCGTCACTTCCTGCTGGAGGGTAAAAACAAAGTCTGTAAACGTGAGGTCTTTCAGACTACGATAGACAAAAGAGAGGCTTTCAGCTTCCTCTCCTTGTCTTATCAACTCTTCTTCAAAATCTGAAAATAATTGAGCTAATTTCATTATTTGTTTAATTCTTCTAATTTTTGTGTTTGGTCATAGAGCACCAAGGCGTCCACAACTTCGTCCAATTTACCAGATAAAATCGTATCTAGTTTTTGGAGGGTTAATCCAATACGGTGGTCTGTGACACGGTTTTGTGGGAAGTTATAAGTTCGGATCCGTTCTGAACGGTCACCAGTACCAATCGTTGACTTACGCTCAGCGTCTTGTTCATCTTGTGCAATCTGAGCAAAGTGGTCAGCAACACGCGCACGAATGATTTTCATTGCCTTCTCACGGTTCTTCTGCTGGGTACGTTCTTCCTGCATCTCAACCTTGATATTGGTTGGCAAGTGAACGATACGAACGGCAGTCGCAACCTTATTGACATTCTGTCCACCAGCACCAGATGCGTGGTAGATATCAACACGAAGGTCTTTTGGATCGATATCGTACTCTACTTCTTCCACTTCAGGCATGACAAGAACTGTCGCTGTCGAAGTATGTACACGGCCCTGGCTTTCTGTCACGGGTACACGTTGCACACGGTGGGCACCTGATTCGTACTTAAGCTTAGAGTAAACAGACTGACCTGAGACCATAGCAACCACTTCTTTGAAACCACCTACGCCGTTCATTGAGGCTTCCATGACTTCAAAGCGCCAGCCTTGGGCTTCTGCATACTTTTGGTACATGGTTAGCAAATCCCCAGCGAATAGTGCTGCTTCATCTCCACCAGCTGCTCCACGGATTTCAAGGATGATATTCTTGTCATCGTTTGGATCCTTTGGAAGAAGCAAGATTTTCAGTTTCTCTTCGTATTCTTCTTTTTCAGCCTTAGCATCTTTGAGTTCTTGCTTAGCCATTTCTTCCAAATCCGCATCTCCGCCTGATTCCTTAATCATCTCTTCGGCATCAACGATGTTTTGAAGGACTTGTTTGTATTCACGGTAAGCTGTTACAGTGTCACGAGTTGAAGCTTCTTCTTTTGAAAGCTCCATGAAACGCTTGGTGTCTGAAACGACATCAGGGTCACTGAGCAACTCTCCTAATTCTTCATAACGGTCTTCTACAGCTTGTAGTTGATCATAGATGTTCATTTTTCTTCATTCTCCTTATTAATTTCAGGCGCAAAATAATGTTTACGACAAACCGAGATATAGGTTTCATTTCCACCGATTTGGATCTGCTCACCATCATAAACGGGCAGACCATCCTGAGTTCGCAACACCATGGTCGCCTTTTTCTTGCAATACTGACAAATGGTCTTGATTTCGTCAATCTTGTCTGCTAAAAGCAAGAGATATTTGGAACCTTCGAACAATTCATTACGAAAGTCATTTTTCAAACCAAAAGCCATGACAGGTATGTCTAACTCATCGACAACGCGAGCTAGGTCGTAAACATGGTGACGCTTGAGAAACTGGGCCTCATCGACCAAAACACAGTATGGTTTTTCAGATAAATCTCGGATATAGCCAAAGATATCCGTTGTTTCCTCAATCGCAAGGGCAAGGCGTTTCATGCCAATACGACTCGACACATAGCCAACACCGTCACGAGTATCCAGAGCTGAGGTCATAATGACAACACCTTTTCCTTGCTCCTCGTAGTTATAGGCCACCTTGAGAATCTCAATGGTCTTACCAGAGTTCATGGTCCCATAACGATAATACAACTGTGCCATGTTTCTTGCTTCACGTCCATTTCTAAATTTTTGCTACATTCTAGTATATCATAATTTTCTTAAGCTTTAAACGGCAAAATGTGGTAAAATAGAAGAAATCAAAAACTAGTGGAGGAAGCTATTATGCCATTTGTACGCATCGATTTATTTGAAGGACGCACGCTCGAGCAAAAGAAAGCTCTTGCTAAGGAAGTAACGGAAGCAGTCGTCCGCAACACTGGAGCACCTCAATCTGCTGTCCATGTCATCATCAACGACATGCCAGAAGGAACTTATTTCCCACAAGGGGAAATGCGCACCAAATAAGCTAGCTTAAGCAGAATTGCTTAGGCTTTTTCAATCTCCAAGTAGCATCCATTGAAGAAATAGTTCAAATTTGTTACAATTTGAAAAGAGACTTGGAAAAATTTCCAAGAAAAGAGCTATTTATTAAAGGAAATATTATGATTACACGTGAATTTGATACCATCGCTGCTATCTCTACTCCACTAGGTGAAGGGGCTATTGGTATTGTCCGCCTGAGCGGAACAGAAAGTTTTGCTATTGCGCAAAAGAT
>CAURHZ010000087.1:0-6096 GCA_963524345.1 uncultured Streptococcus sp. | reverse complement strand
AAATAATGACCAAGATTTAGAAAGTTACACAAGAAATTTTGGACAAGCAGGTCTAAGTAAATTATCTCAATTAAGTAATTTTGAGAAAAACTTGGTGCTAGAAGTCGCAACCTATAATCTTTCCACTCGATTTTACATCCAATCTGAAAAAGAAAAGCTAGAACAACTAAGTGAGCTTGTATTTCATCAGAATCAGGATGTCAATTTAGTCAACGTCTATCGAGTTGCGAATAATCTATCTGACCGTATTAGTAGAGATATAGAGGAATTTCTTCTAATGGTTGACTCAAAAGAGCTTAAAAAAGAAGTTCTTGAGATTCGTTTTGAAGAAAAAGAGGGAGATGTTCTAGCCTATATGGGTTCAGAATTGATGGCTACTTTAGATACAGTTACGGATCTTGTTCATCGTGAAGAAAACTACCAACAACTCCCACTGACACAAAAGCTGAAGATTATTACTCATTTTGATGAGGTAAAGGCTAGAAGCGAAAAATCAAAGCAAGTAGAAGAATCCTTATCTCCTTCAAGTGAAATTGAACAGGAAATAGAAGAAACTAACTCTTTTTCTAATGTCGATAAAATTGTAGAAGAAGCTTTGAGGGAATATCCGATTGGTTCACAAGTAAGTTATAAAGGACAAGTATTTCAGTTGGTTTCGATTGAAAATGCACAGTTAAATGACTTAGTTCGCCTAGAGCTATTCAATGATTCCAACCAGTTATTTGAAGAGAATCCTATCTTATACTTGAACAGTTTGAAAGAGATTGAACAAGTATTGTCTCTTGTAGAACTTGAGAAAGAAGAATTAGAGATTGAGATTGAATCATCAAGTGAAAGTCAGGAAATAGATTTGTTTTCCTATTTGGAAGAAGAAAAAGAAAATGAAAAGGAAACAGAAACTCTAATTTCAGGTATAGAAGAGACGGATGTCTCTGTTCAAGATTTTGTTTTTCCAGATGATTTAGAGAACTTTTATCCTAAGACAAATCGAGAAAAAATTGAAACGAATATCGCCGCAATTAATCTTGTTAAAAGATTAGAAAAAGAGGGAAGACAAGCGAATCCAGAAGAACAAGAGCTACTAGCCAAGTATGTCGGCTGGGGTGGTCTTGCCAATGAATTTTTCGATGAACTCAATCCAAAGTATGAAACAGAACGTTTAACTCTTAAGAGCTTAGTAAGTAAATTAGAATACTCCACCATGAAACAAAGTTCTCTCACAGCCTATTATACAGACCCAATGATTATTCGCCAGATTTGGCAAAAGTTACTGGATGATGGTTTTGAGGGAGGAAGGATTTTAGATCCTTCTATGGGGACTGGGAACTTCTTTGCGGCGATGCCTAGAAGTATACGAGAGAAATCAGAACTCTATGGGGTTGAATTAGACAGTGTGACAGGCGCAATCGCAAAACAACTCCACCCCAATACCCATATTGAAGTGCGAGGATTAGAAGAAGTTCCCTATCAAAATAATAGTTTTGATTTAGTCTTAACGAATGTTCCATTTGGGAATTTTCGGATTGCCGATAAAAACTATGATAAACCTTACATGATTCACGACTACTTTGTCAAACACTCACTTGATTTAGTAAGAGACGGAGGACAAGTTTCTATTATCTCTTCTATTGGCACAATGGATAAGCGGACAGATAATGTCTTACAAGAGATTAAATCCAACACTCATTTTTTAGGGGGTGTTCGTTTGCCGGATACGTCTTTTAAAAGGATTGCAGGTACCCGAGTGACTACAGATCTCCTCTTCTTTCAAAAGGACCAAGCAAAGAATCTTAATGAAGAGGAACTTGTTTTTAGTGGTTCTATTCCCTTTGAGGAGGATAAGCGTGTCTGGATCAATCCTTATTTTGATGGGAAATACAACACACAAGTTTTGGGTGAATATGAGGTACGTAATTTTAATGGAGGAACCCTCAATGTTAAGGGGGTATCAGAAACATTAGCTACTGACATAATGGAAGCATTAGAGAATGTGGAAGTACCTAAACAAATTGACAATTCTTTGAAAGCACCTGTTTTTATCCAAGAAGAAGTGGATAATTCTATCCCAAGTCGTATACGTGAGGACTTAGCCCTCTATTCTTTTGGATATGAGGGAAATCAAATTTATTACCGAGATACGCATGGCATTCGGAAAAGTTCAAAAGTAGACGAAATTAGTTATTATGTAGACGAGAAGGGAGATTTTAAAGCTTGGGACAGTTCTTTGTCTGAACATAAAATAGACCGATTCGTGCAACTTCATTTGACAGATGAGGAAGCACTAGATGTTTACAAGTCAGAAGAAGCGAGTAAAAGAGGGAAATATAAGGGACTGTTCAAAAAAACTGTCTTTTATGAAAGTCCCTTATCGGATAAGGATATTAGTCGCATTAAGGGCATGGTTGATTTGAGAGAGACCTATCAATCCTTAATTGAAATTCAACGTCATCAAGATTATAGTCGGACAGATTTTCAGGTATTGCTTAGTAAACTCAATCATAACTATGACCGCTTTGTAAGTCAATTTGGATACTTGAATGCCTCAGTCAATCGGAACTTATTTGATAGTGACGACAAGTATTCCCTACTAGCAAGTTTAGAAGATGAATACATTGATTCTAAAGATCAGAAAGTAAAATATAAAAAATCTTTAGCCTTTGAGAAAGCATTGGTTAGACCAGAGAGAGTGATTGCAAGAGTTTCAACGGCTCTAGATGCCTTAAACTCTAGTTTATCGGATGGTAGAGGGGTTGATTTAGACTATATGGTATCAATTTATCCCGAACATAGCCAAGCTGCTATTTTAGATGAGTTAGGTGACCAGATTTTAATGGATCCAGAAAGCTATTTAAGAGGAGAAAGAAAATATCTTTCTAAGAACCAGTTTTTATCAGGAGACATTCTCAACAAGATAGAAGTAGTTCAACTATTAGTGGAGGAAAACAATCAAGAATATGATTGGAACCATGCTTTAGATTTGTTAGAATCTGTTCGCCCTCCAAGGATTCATCTGGCAGATATTGAGTTTAAAATAGGGTCACGTTGGATTCCTCAATCCGTTTATGGTAAATTTGCCTTTGAATGTTTTACCAATCGTGAATTTGAATTGTCTTCGCCTGATGTTGAACAGGTCATTGAAGCGAATCCTGTCGATGGGCAGGTTCATTTAAGGACATCATTTGCTTATCGCTATCCAAGTGCCAAAGATAGTAGTCTTGGAGTCAGTGGCTCACGTTATGATACAGGAAGAAAGATTTTTGAGAATTTACTTAATTCGAACCAACCGACGATTACTATGACTGTTACGGAAGGAGAAAAGAAAAAGACCATCACAGATTTGGAAAAAACCTCTGTTCTAAGAGCAAAAGAGCAGCATTTACAAGAGCTCTTTCAAGAATTTGTCTCACGGTATCCAGAAGTCCAACAAGTCATTGAGGAAAGCTATAATCGTCTTTATAATCGAACGGTTAGTCGAGAGTATGACGGTAGCCATCTAGTCATTGATGGCTTGGCACAAAACATCAGTCTTCGTCCTCACCAAGAGAATGCCATTCAAAGAATCGTAGAAGAAAAAAGAGCTTTATTAGCTCATGAGGTAGGTTCAGGAAAGACCTTGACCATGCTTGGTGCTGGGTTTAAATTAAAGGAGTTGGGGATGGTTCATAAGCCCTTGTATGTGGTGCCCTCTAGTTTGTCTGCTCAATTTGGCCAAGAAATCATGAAATTTTTCCCTACTAAAAAGGTCTTTGTGACCACTAAGAAAGATTTTGTGAAGGCGAGAAGAAAACAATTTGTGTCACGTATTATTACAGGAGATTACGATGCCATTGTCATTGGGGATTCTCAATTTGAAAAAATCCCTGTCAGTAAAGAAAGACAGATGAACTATATAGAGGATAAACTCAATGAACTACGAGAGATTAAAACACATTCTGAAAATAAGTATACCGTTAAAGAAGCAGAACAATCAATAAGTGGTCTTGAGAGACAATTGGAAGAACTGCAACGCTTTAATCGTGATAGTTTTATTGATTTTGAGAACTTAGGAATTGATTTTCTCTTTGTGGATGAAGCACATCACTTTAAAAATATTCGTCCAATTACTGGACTTGGGAATGTAGCAGGTATTACCAATACAACCTCTAAGAAGAATGTGGATATGGAAATGAAGGTTCGACAGATTCAGGAAGAACATGATTTTAAAAATATTGTCTTTGCGACAGGAACACCTGTTTCCAATTCTATTAGTGAGTTGTATACTATGATGAACTACATTCAACCGGATATCTTAAAACGCTATCAAGTTGATTATTTTGACTCTTGGGTAGGTGCTTTTGGAGAAATTCAAAACTCTATGGAATTAGCTCCTACAGGGGATAAGTATCAGCCTAAGAAACGATTTAAAAAGTTTGTCAATCTACCTGAGTTGATGAAAATCTATAAAGAAACAGCCGACATTCAAACACAAGATATGTTGGATTTACCTGTTCCAGAAGCTCATATTATCCCTATTGAGAGTGAGTTAACTGAAAATCAGAAACTCTATTTAGAAGAATTAGTTATGAGGTCAGATATGGTCAAATGTGGAACAGTTGATCCGAGCCAGGATAACATGTTAAAGATTACGGGTGAGGCACGAAAACTAGCTATTGATATGCGTTTATTGGACTCTAGCTATAGTCTAGCAGACAATCATAAACTGCTTCAGGTAGTGGATAATGTTGAAAGAATTTATCGTGAAGGAATGGAAAATAAGGCTACTCAGATGATTTTTTCAGATATTGGCACACCTAAGAAAAAGGATAATGGATTTGATGTCTATTCTGAAATAAAGGCTTTATTAGTTGATAGAGGAATCCCTAGTAAAGAAATTGCCTTTGTACATGATGCCAATAGTGATGAAAAGAAGAATAGTTTGTCTCGAAAGGTCAATGCAGGAGAGGTGCGGATTCTCCTTGCCTCAACTGAAAAAGGAGGAACAGGTTTAAATGTTCAGAGCAAGATGAAAGCAGTTCATCATCTGGATGTACCGTGGAGACCAAGTGACATTCAGCAACGCAATGGACGGATTATCCGACAAGGAAATGAAAATAAGGAAGTGGATATTTACCACTATATTACCAAAGGTTCGTTTGATAATTATCTATGGGCAACTCAGGAGAACAAACTCCGTTATATTAAGCAGATTATGACTTCTAAGGAGCCGATTCGTGCTGCAGAAGACATTGATGAGCAGACCATGACAGCTTCTGATTTTAAGGCATTAGCAACAGGTAATCCTTATCTCAAATATAAGATGGAATTGGAGAATGATCTAACTCTATTAGAAAATCAAAGACGCGCCTTTCAACGCAGCAAGGATCACTATCGTCACACAATCTCTTACTGTGAAGAAAATATACCCATTCTTGAGAAACGATTAAGCAAGTATGAAGGCGATATTCAACAGTCTGAAATATCAAAAGACCAGGCATTTTCTATGACGGTAGGTAAGCAAGCTTTTGATCAACGAGCTGAAGCAGGGGAATCCCTACACCGTTTTATCCGTCATAATCAAGCTGACAGCAAAGAATTTCGTACCCTAGCAAGCTATCGAGGATTTGACATTAAAATGCTCAGTCTTCCAATAAATCAACCTCTTCCTGAAACATTCTCTGTTAAGATTGTAGGAGAAAATCAGTATTCTGTCAGTTTAGATTTGTATTCTCCTTTGGGGACAATTCAAAGACTTCAGCATACGATTGATCACATTAAAGAGGATCAAGTGAAAACTCAGAACTTATTGGATGAATTAAAGGATAAATGGTCTACTTCTAAGGTAGAAATTGGGAAAAATTTTCCAAAGGAAGAGGAATATCAAACAAAAAAGGCTGAATACGATGTACTCGCGCCATTGATTGAAACAGAAACAGATTTAGATATTATTGATCAGGCCTTAAGACAATTCCACGAAAAAGGAAACGAAAAGCAAGAACAACTTTCTTTTGAATTGAATTAAAAAATATATACAAATAGCGGACAAGAAACGAAAAACGCGGTAAAATAAAGATAGAAAGAAACGAGGTAACGATTATGATGGAAGATACCTATTATCAA
>CAURHZ010000086.1:0-6128 GCA_963524345.1 uncultured Streptococcus sp. | reverse complement strand
ACAAGGTTATCCACCACAACAACCTGATGACCTGCTTGGATTAACTCAATAACAGTGTGGGTTCCGATAAAACCTGCTCCACCTGTTACCAAAATCTTTTCTTGCATCTTTTTTCCTCGATTCTCGGATTTTTTCTTATTTTACCATTTTTGATAGGGAATGTCATTTGCCATCCTAGGGGCAAAGCTAAAATTTCAGTAAAATTCTTATTCGCTTTTTACTCGTTTGACATAGTTTTCAATTAGATAGTTTAGAGGGTCCAAGGTCAAATCTTTGTCTTGGATCAGTTGAGCTAGATGGTAGCCAATGATGGGACCAGTTGTGAGGCCCGATGAACCTAGTCCACTAGCCGCATAGACACCTGCTAAATCAGGTACTTGCCCAAAAAACGGGGAGAAATCACTGGTATAGGCACGGATTCCTACACGTTCACCCGATGATTTCGCTTCAGCCAAGGCTGGGTAGTGAGGTAAAGCCGCCTCCTCCATTTGCTGGAGCAAGGTTTCATCCACCGTCAAATCAAATCCCATGTCATTTTCATGGGTAGCGCCTAGGGATAATTTCCCACCTGCAAAAGGAATCAAATCCCACTCCCCTTCTGGCATAACAACAGGGTAGGATTCCATGTCTTGAGCAAGTTGATAGTCTCGGAGTTGTCCTTTTTGAGGACGAACATCCACTTCATATCCCAAGGGTTCTAATAGGTGTCCCAGCCAAGCTCCCGTCGCCAAAACAACCTGATCAAACACCTCTTTGCCAATCTGATAACCTGATGCTAAAGGTATCAGACTCACTTTTTCTTTGACCAGCTTGACCTGACTAGCTTCCAGCAAACGAGTCACTAAGAGCTGACCATCTACTCTCGCTCCACCAGAAGCATAGAGTAGGCGGTCAAATCCCTGTAACCCAGGAAAGAACTCACTAGCAGAGACCTTGTCTAAAATAGCCAAGTCTCCTATCAAGGGAGACTCATCTCTACGCTCTAAGGCTAGTTGATAGAGTTCTTCTAGCTTTGTTTCATCCTTTTTCAAGAGAAAGACACCCGAGCGCTGATAAAAGTCGATTTCTTGCCCTGACTTCTCTAAATCAGCCAACAAATCCACATAAAAGTCAGCCCCCAAGCGCGCCATTTTGTACCAGGCCTTATTGCGGCGTTTGGAAAACCAAGGGCTGATAATTCCTGCTGCGGCCTTGGTAGCTTGACCTTGTCCATGGTCAAAAACGGTCACCTCTAGGTCACTTTCTTTCGAGAGGTAGTAGGCAGCTGTGGCTCCCACAATTCCTGCTCCGATAATAGCAACTTTTTTCATTGTTTTCACTTTCTAACTAGATATGGTGGAAAGGATTGGTTGACGCTTGACTAGGCAAAATATCAATAGACCAGCCCTTCTCTGCCTTCCATTGAGTAAGGAGTGCTGCGATTTTTTCTACAAAAAGCACTTCGATATAGTGGCCTGGGTCCAGTGCTAATAGGCTATCAGACAGCATATCCTGGGCAGTGTGGTAATAGATATCGCCAGTAATATAGACATCTGCCCCCTTAGCTAAAGCATCCTTATAGAAAGACTGCCCGCTACCACCACAGATGGCCACTCTTGAAATCGGCTTCTGCAAATCACTCTCTTGATAATGCACCAATCGCAGGCTGTCTAGGCCAAATACTTGCTTGACATGCTGGGCCAATTCCCCAAAGGTCTGAGTCGTAATATTCCCAATACGACCAATTCCACGTTCAGGACCTGTCTCCTGTAAATAAGTCGTCTCCTCGATGCCTAGCATCTGACAAAACCAGTCATTGAGGCCATTTTCAACGATATCAATATTGGTATGGCTGACATAAACTGCGATGTCATGCTTGATCAGATTAATGTAAATCTGATTTTGTGGACGGCTAGCTACCAAGTCCTTGATAGGACGAAAAATCGGCGCGTGCTTGACAATAATCAAGTCCACACCCTTTTCAATTGCCTCTGCCACCGTCTCTTCACGAATGTCAAGAGCCACCATGACACTTTGGATATCCTTGTCCAAAGTGCCAATTTGCAGGCCACGACTATCGCCTTCCATGGAAAATTCCTGAGGACAAAAGGCTTCATAAGCTTGTATTACTTCACTTGCTAACATGGAGCACCTCCTTCATGGCTTGAATTTTATCTGCTAGAACTTGACGTTCCTCCAGATTTTTTTCTGGGATTTGACTGCGGGCAAACTCTAACTTAGCAGCTTCTTTTTGCCATTTTTGAACAAAGACTGGGCTGACTTCTTTGGACAAGAAGGGGCCAAAGCGGACATCACTGCCTGATAGCTTCATTTGTCCTGCTTCCACAACTAGAATTTCATAAAATTTACCAGCTTCTTCTAGGATGCTTTCTGCTACGATTTGAAAACCATTGCCTTGCAACCAGATACGCAAGTCGTCTTCACGATTATTAGGCTGGAGGATCAAACGCTCTACATTAGCTAACTTGTCCAAGCCTTCTTCTAAAATCCTAGCAATCAAACGCCCCCCCATACCAGCAATGGCGATGACCGACACTTGATCAGCCTCTTCAAAGGCTGCCAGGCCATTGGCTAAACGAACTTGGATTTTCTCTTTTAGACCGTGAGACTCAACATTTTTAACCGCAGACTGGTAGGGACCTTCCACCACCTCACCTGCAATGGCACCTTTAATTTGGCCTTTCTCGACTAACTCGATAGGCAGATAAGCATGGTCACTCCCCACATCTAGTAAAATAGCTCCCTGTGGCACAAAGGACGCCACTAATTCTAATCTCTTTGAAATCATCTTCTCTCACTTTCCAAAACTCTGTTACCTCTTATTATACCACATTTCAGCTAGCAATCTTGCACCTAAAAAAGACCGCAATCCACAGATTGCAGTCTTTCTTTATTTTCTGGCTTGATAACGACTGGTCAAGATGAAAATCACGGTAAAGACCAGCATCATGGCCCCATAAACAGGCAGCGTTTGTCCTGTCAATGTCGAAATTTCAAGTAATTTTTGGATTCTTGGGAAGAGAGCTGTAGCTAGGAAGCCTCCTACTGACCAGACAATCAAGAGGGCTCTCCAGAGGGTAAATGGCATGCAGGCTCTAAATACGGATAAGAAACCGATAGACCCAAGTAGATAATAGAGGAGGGTTGAGATTTCTATCTCAGACCAACCTTGACTCGCTCCAAATATTTTCACAAAGAGAACGCTGAACACGACCATCAGTGCACTTGGTAGGGCACGAAGCATTGATCTTCTGAGGAAGTTTGGCTCAACAGGTTTGATATTTCTCTCAAAAGTCAGAACGAATGGTGGGAAACCTTCCACGAACTGGTCGATCATGGTAATCTGGATTGGAATGAAGGGGAAAATCAAGATCCACTCAGATCGCCCTAGAAGAGCACTGGCAATACAAATCACCGCGAGCAAGAAAGAATAGATGGTCTTGATCAAGAAAATCGGTGCAATATGGGCAATGTTATTGACTACACGACGACCTTCAAAGAGAATCTCAGGAACATCATTAAAGTCTGAGTTCAAGAGAACTAGATTAGCAATCTGACGAGTCGCCGGATCTCCCTCAGCCATTACAATCGAACAATCCGCCTCACGAAGAGCCAGGATATCATTGACTCCGTCCCCTGTCATAGCTGTTGTATGCCCTGCTTTTTTCAGCGTTTGGATGATGAGTTTCTTTTGATGAGGGGAAACACGTCCGAAAATAGCTGTCTCTTCAGCCATAGCAACCAATTCCTCATCCGTGATTTTTGAACAATCGACATAGCTGTTATAGTCCGCAAAACCAGCCTTCTGGGCAATGCTGGATACCGTAACTGGATTGTCCCCAGAGATAATCTTGAGGCCCACTTCCTGAGAACGGAGATAGTCCAGCGTCTCTGCTGCTCCCTCTCGAATGGGATCCAATATTTCCAGCAAGGCTAGAGCCTGAATATCAGATGGTTTCTGTGGTTTGTGATGGTCTAATTTCTCCTGACTGAGGGCTAAGACCAAGACACGTGAACCTCTCTCCAAGGCCTCTCTGGCTTCTGGGACTTCGTTTTCCAGCAACATCTCAGGTGCCCCTAAGAAAACTGTCCCCAGACCTTCCAATTCCATGGCTCCCCACTTGCGGTCGCTTGAGAAAGGCAGATTAGAAATCATAGGATAAGTAACTTCTCCCACAAAACGCTTTCGAATAGCTTGAGCTGTTGGATTTTTATCCTCACTGTGAGCTATGTAGCTGGCCAAAATGCTGGCAATAACCTCTTCACCGTAAGTTTCCGTCAGTGGAAGAACAGCCTCCACCTGCATCTTTCCTTGGGTGATGGTACCCGTCTTGTCCAAACAGAGCATATCCACGCGCGCCAATGTCTCAACAGAGTACATCTCCTGAACCAAGACCTTTTTCAAGCCCAGCTTGATTACTGCAGTCAAGAGCGAAGTAATGGTCAAAAGGGCAATTCCCTTAGGCAACATTCCCAGAAGGGCTGTCGACGAATTTACAACGGATGACTTAAGAGGCAAGCCTTTTAAAATCAAGGCTTCTAGCAAGAGAGCCAGACCAAAAGGAATGATAATCTTCCCAGTAAAACCTGCTAACTTGTCCAGCGATTTCATGATACGGGAGTTGATCGGTTTAACGGTCTTGGCTTCCAGCATGAGTTTGGCAGCATAGTTGTCTGCACCGACATGGTGAACTTGAGCCAAAACTGCCCCACTAGCCAAGAAACTTCCTGACAAAAGCAAGGCATCCACTTCCTTTTGCACCAAATCGCTTTCTCCCGTCAACATGGCTTCATTGACTTCCGCAAAGCCTTCCAAAACCAAGGCATCACTGGGAATCTGCTCTCCAGCAGACAGACGAATGACATCTCCTAGCACCAATTCTTCCGGATTCAGAGCCACTTCTTGGCCATCACGAATAGTTTTGACCTTTTCCTTGGTCATGAGATTGAGCTTGTCCACCATGTGTTTAGCCCGCAGCTCGGTCACAATTCCAGAAAAAGCGTTAAAGCAGATAACAGCAAAAAAGACCAAATTGCTCCAAGCCTGCACAAAGGCAAGGGCCAAAGCAATGGCAAAGTTCAAAGCGTTAAAAAGGGTAAAGACATTTCGTTTAACGATTTGCCAAGTGCTGGTACTGGCCGAAGCAGTAAAATCATTGACCAAGCCCTTAGTCTGTCTTTCCTTGACTTCTCTTTGGGTTAATCCCATAATCTTATTTTTATCCATAAGTTCTATCATATCATTTTTTCTAAAAGAATTCTAATCTCATCCCAAATCTGCACCTAGTCAAGGGAAAAGTTTGCCAGCCCTCCTTTGATAAGGTATAATAATAACAAGAAAATAATCGAAGGAGATCGCATGTTTTATACTTATTTACGCGGATTGGTTGTATTGCTCCTATGGTCCATCAATGGCAATGCCCATTATCATAATACTGATAAAATTCCTAATCAAGATGAAAATTATATTCTGGTTGCACCTCACCGCACCTGGTGGGATCCTGTTTACATGGCCTTTGCGACCAAGCCAAAACAATTTATCTTTATGGCAAAAAAAGAACTCTTTACCAACCGTATTTTTGGTTGGTGGATTCGTATGTGTGGCGCTTTTCCTATCGACCGTGAAAATCCTAGCGCTTCTGCCATCAAATATCCTATCAATGTTCTCAAAAAAAGTGACCGCTCTCTCATCATGTTTCCAAGTGGGAGCCGTCACTCAAACGATGTCAAGGGTGGAGTTGCCCTGATTGCCAAAATGGCCAAGGTCCGTATCATGCCGGTTACCTATACAGGTCCCATGACTTTGAAGGGATTAGTTAGCCGTGAACGTGTCGATATGAACTTTGGAAATCCAATCGATATCTCAGATATCAAGAAAATGAATGATGAAGGCGTTGAGACAGTCGCCAATCGTATCCAAGCAGAATTCCAACGTCTAGACCAAGAAACCAAACAATGGCACAACGATAAAAAACCAAACCCACTCTGGTGGTTTATCCGCATCCCTGCCCTCATCCTTGCCATTATCCTTGCTATCTTAACCATCATCTTTAGCTTTATCGCAAGCTTCGTCTGGAATCCAGATAAGAAGAGAGAAAAACTTGCATAGAAGAAATGAACCTTGGCCG
>CAURHZ010000085.1:0-6139 GCA_963524345.1 uncultured Streptococcus sp. | reverse complement strand
ATTTAGATGCCCCCTACAGGGATTTGGAAAGGACTTTCATATTGAGAGCAATTAAAAATATTGAAATATAAGTGATTTTAGGTATTTTCAATGTCATGATTTAAAAATGGGACAAAAGTGGGGCAAAAACCATACAGATTCTAAACTGTATGGTTCTTTTTTTATCTAACCAAGAAAGGTTAAAACTTATTAAAACAAATGCAATCAACTGTTGAAAACTTTTTAGTCCGTGTAATATAAAAACAAGTAAAAAGTTGAACTATAGGGAATATTGTGTCATAATAGGTAATAGATGAATAATTAATAGATTGGAAATAATGCTTTCTTACCTTAACAAGTTGAATTGGTTATACATTTTTTCGTCGCAATTGTGTCTATCTCTCGAGTTTAGCTAGTTTTTATAAGCTCTGGTTTCTAATCAATATAACAAATTTTAGAAGTGCATAAGACAAGATGGTGACATTACTACAGTCATTTCTAGTCACCATATGTTGCTGGCACAGGCTGTTTGTAGTGTTGGCTATTTACTAGTCAGTTTAATCGGAGTGTTTAATTTTTATTGTTGAAAGGTTTTTATATGGCGAAAATTCTATCTTTAGGTCTGACAGGTAAGAAATTACTTGCTCAGGGGTTCTTGTTTGTTCTGCTAGGTCTCATCTTGATGGTCACGGGGACTTGGTTGCCAGTAAAGGTTATTCGACTGGTTCTGTTTTTAGCTTGGATAGCAACGGTCTTAGATTTAGTATTACGTATTTTCAAAAAAAGTCAGTCAACGGACACCTTGGGAGTTGCACTGGTTAAATTGTTAGTGCTGGGATATTTGCTTGGCTCCAATCTTGCGACGGATGTGCCGATTTATATTTTGGCTCTTGTGATTGGAGTTTATCAGATTTTTCATGCTAGTATTAACCTTGTCACCTATGTTCTCTACCGCAAAAACAAAATTCGACCTCGTTTTCGTCTCTTACTAGATGGACTCGTACTAGTTTTTCTTGGTGGGACTAGTCTTTTGTCCTCTACAGGAAATTCTGTCTTTCAACTCTTTGTATTAGGGGCTTATTTTTTCCTTTATGGTGTGTCCAATATCCGTGATGGTTTCTTGTTTGAGGAGGAAATTGGGAAAAACCATCTCAAACGTCGTGTAAGAATGAGCTTACCTATTGTCCTAGCCGCTCTCATCCCTGCAAGAACTTTAGCAAAAATTAACAAATTTATGCTGGAAAATGCTGATGAGGAAGAAGATATCCATCTTGGAATAGTGAAGTCTGGTAAGACAGCGGAGCTTGAAATTTTTGTTCATACAGCTGAGACCTCTCTGTTTTCGGCAATTGGTCATGTGGATATCTGCTATCAAGGCCGTGTTATTTCTTATGGCAACTATGATCCGTCTTCTGAGACCTTATTTGGCATGGTAGGAGATGGTGTCTTATATTTCTGTGATCGTGACAAGTACATTGACCTATGTAAACGTGAGAGTCAAAAAACGCTTTTTGGTTATGGGATAGATTTGACGCCTGAAATGGAAAAAGCAGTTCAGAAAAAGTTGGCTGAATTGAAACAACTGACGATTCCATGGGAGCCAAGTGCAGATAAAATCATGACAAGTGATGGTAAGGAAGACTACACCTACGCTTATAAAATCAGACATGAGACAGATGGGGAACTTTATAAATTTATCAAATCTAAGTTTAAATCCTACTTTGTCTTATCTACAAACTGTGTGCTCTTGGCTGATACCATAGTCGGTCAGGCTGGCACCGATATCCTCTCACCCAAAGGATTTATCGCTCCAGGAACTTACCAAGCCTACCTTAATCGAGAGTTTGAAAAACCAAATAGTATAGTCGTATCTAAACATGTTTATTAAGGAGAATTTATGAACTTAGTAAAAAAATACACCCCGTTAATACTTTTTATAGGGCTGGTTGCTCTTGTAATTCTGAATGCATCGAGCTTTATATCAGGAGCAATCTCTCTCTTTGATGTAATATCAACCTTGATTTATGGTGCTGTTATTGCTTTTGTGCTTAATGTTCCTATGAAAAAAATTGAACAGTACTTAGTTAAATTGAAGGTAAAGGCAGAGTTGCGTCGTCCGATTGCCATGGTACTTGTTTTCCTAGCTCTTATCTTAATCGTGATTGCTCTTTTGGTTTTGGTGCTGCCAACCCTAGCCCAGACTATTAGTCAGCTGGGAACAGTCCTTTCAACAGTCCTTACTCAACTTGGGAAATTGCTAGGCAGCTCGGAATTTGTAACCAAAGACATGTTGTCAACTATCGTATCAGGCATACAGGGACAATCTAGTTCTATTAGCCAAGCTTTGATAGGTTTTTTATCAGGTCTGACTAGTAATATCGGCAATATTTTTTCAAGTTTGATGA
The DNA here is from genome assembly GCA_963524345.1 of uncultured Streptococcus sp. Taxonomy (GTDB): domain Bacteria; phylum Bacillota; class Bacilli; order Lactobacillales; family Streptococcaceae; genus Streptococcus. The sequence goes on along the minus strand of CAURHZ010000085.1, from coordinate 3,755 downwards.
ATGCCTTTTTGATTATAGTCTTCACCTTTTTATTTTTATCCAGTAAGGAACATTTGGCAGCGATGACGAGTCGACTTCTAAAAGTTTTTCTTCCAGAGAAGGTGGTGATAAAGTTGACTTACATTGGACAAGTAGCACTAGAGACTTATGACCAATTTTTGATGAGTCAGCTGATTGAAGCAGTTATCATAGGAGTTATGATAGCGGTTGGTTACAGCGTGTTTGGGATACCCTATGGAGTAATGACAGGTATCTTTGCAGGAGTGCTATCGTTCATTCCTTATGTAGGGCCTATGATTGCTTGTGTTGTGGGAGCGATTTTTATCTTCACAGTGAGTCCTACTCAAGCCTTACTTTCTCTTCTTCTATATCAAATCATACAACTGATTGAGGGAAATCTTATCTATCCCAAAGTTGTGGGTCAATCTATTGGCTTACCAGCTATTTTCACGCTTGCGGCTGCTAGTATCGGAGGGAATCTTTTCGGACTACTTGGAATGATATTCTTTACCCCCGTATTTGCTGTTATCTATCGACTGGTTAAAGAATTTGTCGTTGCAAAGGAAAATCAGGTAGATTAAGAAAAACTAAATTTAATAAGATATACTGAGAAGAGAGTGAGAGATTCTCTTCTCTTTTATTTTTAAATACTTTTCTACAAAAAGCTATTAGACGTTAAAAAAAGCCTTGGTTTCAAGGCTTATTTCTGTTGATTTAGATGTGCCCCCTGCAGGGCTCGAACCTGCGACCCATAGATTAAGAGTCTACTGCTCTACCAACTGATCTAAGAAGGCAAATAAAAAGCTGAGAATGTAACTTCCCAGCTTTTTTAATATGCCCAAAATGGCAGCTAGATTATTTACGAAAGGCATCAAGGATATAGGTGAAACCAACAATTAAAAATGCAAAGGCAACGACATAAACGACAAAGACACTTGTAGCTACTGGATTGAACAAAATCACTAGACCTAGTAAAAATGCAAGCAACGCTATCCACATGATATGGTTGCCAATAATAGGGAAAATCAATCCCAGACGATTGCCTTTAAAGAAAGCTATAATGGCTTCTACAATTAACCAAATTCCTAAAATAGTTGGAATGACAACTGGCAGCGTCACAAAGCCATAGGCAACGAGGTAAAGAGCTAAGAGAAGATTAACAATCCCTTGGAAAAGATGAGCTGGTGAGCGAAGCTCTTTTGGTACAGAGAAATAGCCTAAAATAGCTGCTATAGAAGAAACCAGTAAACCAAATGCAATCCACCAGCTGTAAACAACAAGATTAGCTACTGGGTTTGTAAATAGGAAAAGTCCTAAAAGGACAAAAACAACTCCTGCAAGGAATAGCAGTAAACGATTAGAAAATTTCATTTCAATACCCCCTATATAGTATAATATAGTTTGATAATAAAAATATTATACACCTTTTTAGAGGAAATGTCAATAAACAAAATGGAAAATTTGGAAGTTTCAGTCTGATTTATGAAAAGAAAATCAGTTTTTATTATTTTGAAAATAAAAAGAGAAGATAAAATTTGTCTTCTCTACATGAAAATATTGTATGGAATCAAAGCAAAAGTAACTGGCTTTACACTATTTGTAAAGATGTAATTTGATTCAAAAAGAAAAGATAGATTTAAAATGTGGGACAAATGATGGGGTAAATCAGTTATAGACAAGCAAAAAAAGCCTTGATTTACAAGGCTTTTTCCTGTTGTATTTAGATGCCCCCTACAGGGATCGAACCTGTGACCCACGGATTAAGAGTCCGCTGCTCTGCCAGCTGAGCTAAGGAGGCAAAGAAAAAAGCTGTATTGGTGCCGAAACTTCACGGTTTGTATTGAACCCGCGCAATTAAGCAGGTGGGCAACTCGCTCTAACTGAAGCTGTTTCCGTGTGAGACGGCCTACATGCTGTTAGAAGACTTTTGTTTCCCTAATAATACAAAAAATAGTCGGTCAACACTTAAGTGTGAAGTCGTACACCACAGCGTTTCTATGTTTATATGATACCACTTTTTCAAAAAAAATCAAGAGGAAAGTGCAATTTTTTGAAAAGGATTTCAGATTTTTCGCAAACGGTCGATAGCTTCCTTTCTTTGAGCCAAAGCCCGTTCATATTTACCAGTATCTTCTGCTTGGAAATAGTGATGATTACGAATTTTTTCTGGTAGATAGTCTTGCTTGACCCAATTTCCAGGGTAGTTGTGTGGATAGAGATAGTCTTGGGCATTCCCCAGTTCCTTGCTTCCACTGTAGTGCCCATCACGCAGGTGTCGCGGAATAGGCAAGTGCCCTGATGTTTTGAGGTCGGCAAGTGCCTTATCCATAGCTACATAGGCTGAGTTGGATTTTGGAGAAAGGGCCAAATCAATCACGACATTGGCAATGAGAATGCGGGCTTCTGGGAAACCAATCTTCTGGGCAGCATCCAGAGCAGTCACGGTATGAATCTGGGCTTCAGGGTTGGCCAAACCGATATCTTCATAGGCGATAACAGTCAAACGACGAGCGAGACTTGGCAAATCACCAGCCTCAATCAAGCGGGCAGCATAGTGAAGACTGGCATCAACATCTGAGCCACGGATAGACTTTTGCAGGGCTGAGAGGACATCGTAGTGGCCATCTCCATCCTTATCCATAGTGATGTAGCTTCGCTGCAGGCTATTTTCCATGATGTCTAGAGTGATATGGCGGATGCCCTTGTCATTTTCGGGAGTAGAAAGAACAGCCAAGTCAAGTGAGTTGAAGGCAGAGCGAAGGTCTCCGTTTGTAGAGGTAGCAATGAAATCCAGCGCATCCTCATCTAGTTCTACTGGAAAATCAAAACCACGCTCAGGGTTACTTAGAGCTATCTGCAGGGCCTCTTTGACGTCTTGGTTAGACAGAGGTTCCAACTCAAAAATTTGAACACGGCTACGAATGGCAGGAGTGACAGAGAAGAAAGGATTTTCAGTCGTAGCGCCAATCATGATGACCAGACCACTTTCCAAGAGAGGTAAGAGGAAGTCTTGCTTGGTTTTATCTAGTCTATGAATCTCGTCTAGTAATAGGACGAGACCACCAGAGAATTTAGCCTCTTCCGCAATTTCTTGCAGTCGTTTTTTACTATCAACTGTCGCATTGAAAGTTCGAAAGGCATACTTGGTCGTCCCAGCGATGGCTGAGGCAATACTGGTTTTGCCGATTCCAGGAGGTCCATAAAGAATCATGGAAGACAGGCGGTTGGCTTCCACCATGCGGCGGATGATTTTTCCTTGTCCGACCAGATGCTCCTGACCGATGACCTGGTCGATGGTTTTAGGGCGCATGCGAAGCGCGAGATTGTCTGGCATAGCAGTCCTTTCTAGCGTGGATTTTCTGATGTATATGTGGTAAGATGGTAGTATCTATTTTAGCATATTTCCGAGCAATCGGGGCGATTAAGAGTCGCATAGAAAGAGGACAAAATGGCAACATATGGATTTTTAGATGTTTTAGAGGAAGAGTTGGAGAAGAATTTTCCCTTTGACTTTGAGATTAGTTGGGACAAGCGTAACCACGCTGTTGAAGTGAGTTTTCTATTGGAAGCGCAAAATGCTGCAGGTGTGGAGATGGTAGATGAAGACGGAGAGGTTTCGTCAGATGATATTCTCTTTGAAGAAGCGGTGCTTTTTTACAATCCTGCCAAGTCAACAGTTAATGCAGAAGACTATCTTACAGTCATCCCTTACCTGCCTAAGAAAGGTTTTTCTCGTGAATTCTTAGCTTATTTTG
>CAURHZ010000084.1:0-6168 GCA_963524345.1 uncultured Streptococcus sp. | reverse complement strand
TGGAAAACAGACCAACCTTCTACTGTCTTGTTTTCGTACATGTAGTCTGCTAAACGGAAGTCAATCTTTACATCTGACTCACCAAAACTCTCGGCAATTGGTTCTGAACGCTCATAGGACATACGAATCAATGGATAAACCTTCTTAGCTTCTTCTAACTTACCTTCTTTCAACAGTTTGACAAAGCCTTCCGTATCTGTCAACAGTTTATCAATTTGCTCTTGAACAAAAGTCTTATAGTCAGCAGTGGCCTTATCAAGCATTTTTTGCTTATCTTCAGACAAGGCTGTCACCTTAGACGAATCGGTTGTATCTGCTGATTTTTCAAACCTAACAGCACAAGCTGTCAATAGCAAGGCTGAAGATAAAAGGACAAAACCTAGTTTTTTCATTGTTTACTCCTATTGGTTCAGAAAACCTGAATTAATTTTACGTTTTATTATATCATGTTTTCACTCATTTTTCAATAAATTTTCAGAAAATTTAATGTATGTTGACTGAGATTTAACTAACAATTTGCTAGTTAGCGTGAATAAGATCCTTATTCCAGCACTTTTTATAATCAACTCTCTATACCTATTAATATTCATTTTTTATGGCTTAAACTAAGAGATAATTGATAAATATTGAATATATCACTCTTTTATAAAGTCTAACATTCTTTTATATTTTACAATAAATGTAAAAAGGAGAGTTATTATGCGCTATGGCTATGTTCGAGTATCTACAAGAGAACAAAATATTGATAGACAGTTTTCTGCTTTGATAGAAAACAAATTATCAAAAGAAAATATTTTTATTGATTATGTTTCAGGAAAGGATTTTAACAGAATAGAATATCAAAAATTATTAACTACCTTGAAGGAGAATGATGAATTAGTTATTAAATCAATTGATAGATTGGGAAGAAACTATGATGAAATTTTAGAACAGTGGCAATCAATTACTAAGAAAAAGAAAGTAAATATAACTGTTTTAGATTTCCCCTTATTAAACACAAAGAATAGCACTGATAATATCACAGGAAAACTAATCTCCGATATCGTTTTACAAGTTCTGTCTTATGTGGCACAGTTTGAAAGAGAACAAATCAAACAAAGACAAATGGAAGGAATACGAGAGGCAAAGAAAAAAGGGAAGAAATTCGGTAGACCAAAATTAGTTGTCCCAAATAATCTCCCTAATGTGATAGCTCAATATAAGAAAAAAGAAATAACCTTACGAGAAGGTGCAGACATCTTAGGAGTATCAAAAAGCACCTTTCATAATTGGATAAAAAATTCATAGTTCTTGTCAAAAAACCTAGGATTTTTTGGACAGGAAATACATTCTCTTTTAGAACCGTTTTCGTTAGAAAAAATGTTCTAAAATCAAGCATTTTGACCGATTATTATTACACTTCAATTTTATCAAGTTTGTCCAAAAAAGTCTAGGTTTTTGGACAAACTGATTACTTTACAACAAATAAAAATAGGGAGTATTAAATGAATGCACAAACAAACTAAAAAATTCACACTTGCAACTATCTCAGCTCTATCACTTCTTGGCACTGGAGTCATCACAGCTAATCAAGTATCAGCTAGCGAGAATACGAGTACTGAAAAACAAATAGAGGCAACAATTACAAAAGTTGAAATTGATTATTTTGGACTTAGCTTCGAAGGCAGACTTTCAGAGCCACTACAACACGGAGGTGATAAGGCTGCTAAGGGAAATGTTACTTTGATTGATAAAGCGACCGGAAAAATTGTGTACCAAAGTCACGATGCTGTCATTTTTAGTGGCTTAACTAAAGATGTCAGTGATCAATTTTTACAACCTTTATTTTATAGCAATCAATTTAAAGGTGATATTTTTGTTTCAGAACAATTTCCAGATGGAACATATATTTTGGAGATGTCTGGAGAAGCTGGTTCGCCTTACGATGACTTAACTGATACAAGAAAACGTGTCTTTAAAGTTAGAAAAGATGTGACTATCGGAAATCCTTCTACAAATTCAAATACGAATACAACAACTCAATCAGGTTCGAATTCTAATATCTCAGGTAGTTGGGTACAATCTGGTTCTCGTTGGTGGTACAAACACGCCGACGGTTCCTATACAACTAATGGCTGGGAAAAAATCAATGGTGTTTGGTATCGTTTTGACAACTCTGGCTGGATGCAAACTGGCTGGGTAAAAGACGGTAGCTGGTACTATCTCGACGGTTCAGGTGCGATGAAGACAGGTTGGGTCAAAGATAACGGTAGCTGGTACTATCTTCAAGACTCAGGCGCTATGAAAACTGGCTGGATGAAGGTATCTGGTAAATGGTACTATGCTTATAGCTCTGGTGCACTAGCAATCAATACAACGACCCCTGATGGCTATCGTGTTAATTACAACGGTGAGTGGGTTTAACATACAATAGAAATAAATTAAGGAGACAATTATATGAACAAAGTTATAAAAATTGAAGATGAAACAGTTTATGTTGGAAAAGGTGATAATGGCCAATTTACTGCAATTTCAAGAAAAAGTTTTGGTTTTGAACCACAAGTAGGTGATTACGTAGAATTTTATCAAAACGGTGATGAGTATATTGTTTCAAAAATAGATAACACATGCTCTAGCCAACATTCAAATGGAGTGAGTGATAAATCTAAACTGGCCGCAGCCTTATTTGCCCTATTTTTAGGAGCACTTGGTGGATACGATTTTTACATCGGAAATTCCAAACAAGGATACAAGCGTATCGGCATAACTCTGCTAGCTATCATTCCTATTTTATTGCCATTTGTTTTACTGGCAAATGCTATTTGGAATATTATAATTACTATTCAAGTTTTAACGTCCAAAACTGGTAGCAAATGGCACCAAGATGCTCAAGGTTTAGAATTGCAAGATTAAATACATGAAAAAATTATTTCTATTCAGTATTAGTATTTTAGCTATCTCTATTTTAACGGCTTGCCAACATCAGAGTGAAAATACTTCTGCAACAAGTTCTGAAGCGACTGCTTCCAGTACTAGTTCCACTACTTCTACATCGGAAGAGAAGAAACCTGATTACACCCTATACAATACTGTCCTTAAAGAATATGCCAAAGTGCTAGATGGTTCTCCTGCTTCACCTACAGAGGTCAATTCAAAAGCAAACTTAAAAAATACTTATCCTAAAGAATATTCTGGATTACAGTATAGCTTGTATGATTTAGACCAAGACGGTACGGACGAACTTTTGATTGCCCTAAAAATGGATTCTAACTATTACGATTTATTAGATATTCGAACTCTTAAAAATGACGAAGTTATTCGACTGACCAATGCAGAAAACAATCTGGACTTTATTGGAGAGCGAGTACATTTTAATCCTTTAGAAAATGGCTATTTCCAATTATCTACCCGTGTATCTACTAATCAAATCCAAGTTAAACTATACAAGTTAAATCAGGATGGAACACGGTTAGAGTTAATTAGCGAATCAGATACAGAAGAGGGACTGGGGACAAAACCACCTTCCCTTGATATAAGATCTTTCTCTTGGAAGTCTGTCACAAGTCTCATAAATGGAGAAACTAGCCTTCCGTCAGAAAGCAAAGGGATGGATATTTCTGCAATTCAAAATGGGGATTTTTCTAGTGTCTCAGGAACTTGGAGGAATCGTTCAGGTATTGAATTTACTTTCGACAAAAATGGTTTAGTAAGTGATAAGTCCAAAATTTCAATTGAAGATGCTAAAGAAATTGACCACTATCTTAAGGCAAATATACTTCCTAAAGATGGAGGTGCTGGTGCAGCTATTGCCTTTTTACCAGCAGGAATCCCTATAACTATGTCTGTCACCTCTTCTACAGATAATGGCTATACCGACTCATCTGATATCACACAAGACCGCTTATGGTTTGGACACCAACTTATCAATGGTAGTACTGAGGGATTTTTCTACAAGGTAGAATAGTGCTAACTCATAAAATATCTGGTAAAATTTCATAAACACATATAGGATAGATATTCTTATTCTCTTAGAATATCTATCCTATATTTTTATTCCCTTTACATCCCTATCAATACTATTTGAATTCACTCAGAAAAAGATTAGACTTTTAATCTCAAAATTGATAAAATAGGAAAGAAAATAATTGTAAAAAGGAAACTGTAAATCACTATGATGAACATGCAAAATATGATGCGTCAAGCACAGAAACTTCAAAAACAAATGGAACAAAGCCAAGCTGAACTTGCTGCTATGCAATTTGTTGGCAAATCTGCTCAAGACCTTGTCCAAGCGACCCTAACTGGTGACAAAAAAGTTGTCAGCATCGACTTCAATCCAGCTGTCGTTGATCCAGAAGATCTTGAAACTCTTTCAGATATGACCGTTCAAGCCATCAACTCTGCTCTTGAACAAATCGATGAAACTACCAAGAAAAAACTGGGTGCTTTCGCTGGGAAATTACCATTCTAAGCATAAGAAAAAGACTCCATAATATTTGTAGAGGATAAGTCCCCCTACAAATACTATGGAGCCTATTTTGGTGTCTTCAAAAAGTCTGAAAACATCAAAATAATTCATCTATTTAATATGAAAAGATCTACTGGATTCTTTAGAAATGAACTTCCAGCAGTCTTTTCACTTTCTATTAATAAGTTCCTTCTTCACCTTGACTAGTCAAGATAACAGGTCCATCTTTTGTAATCACGAACTGATGTTCATACTGACATGACAATCCACCATCAATGGTCTTATGCGCCCAACCGGTCTTCATATCTGTATTAATTTCCCAATCACCTGTATTAATCATTGGTTCAATAGTTAATACCATTCCTTCACGAAGACGGAGGCCACGACCTGCAATACCATAGTTAGGAACCATTGGTTCTTCGTGCATTGTTGGACCAACTCCGTGACCAACCAAATCGCGAACAACACCATAACCACGGCTTTCAGCGTATTCTTGAATAGCCGCACCGATATCACCGATACGATTTCCAACGACAGCTTGCTCAATCCCTTTGTACATAGCTTCTTTGGTTACATCCATCAAGTTTTTCACTTCTTCGGACGGTGTACCAACGGCGTAAGCCCAACAAGAATCTGCAAGACCACCAGAATAGCTCTGAGTGTATTTTTTCATTTGCTCAACATTGTTGAAGTTTAATTTTGAGACATTTAAATCAGATTTGGCAATAGGACCTCCCAAAACCATGTCGACCTTGAGCAAATCTCCATCTTTCAAGATATAGTGACGAGGGAAAGCGTGAGCCACTTCATCGTTAAGAGAGCAACAGGTAGCATAAGGATAGTCCATCATGGCACCGTCAACCCCAATCTGAAGCGGAAGGAAATTTTCTTCTTTACAACGACGGCGAACATACTCTTCAACTTCCCACATATCTACGCCAGGCTTAATCAAATCACGTAAGCCAATATGAATACTTGCGAGGAAATCACCGGCTTTATCCATAGCTTCGATTTCACGAGCTGATTTTAATGTTATCATTTTTTCTCCTAGTTTCTAATTAATTTTAACAGTCACATTTGCTTTTGAAACAATCTGATGACCATGATAAATATCGTAGTCAATAATAGCTGATCGTCTAGTATGATGGATAATGCGTGCTTGAATGCGCAGTATATCATCAATCTGAACAGCCTGCAAAAAGTAGATCAGCATTTGCTCGATGATGAGATTGCGACCACTATTCACAACTAAATCTTGAGTCATGTGAGTCAGTATCTCCGCCAATACACCGTTAGCTAAAACACCATTTTTCTCTAGCATAAAAGGTTCCACTGTAATGACGACTTCATCATGGTGATAAGAAAGTTTTTGACCAATCTGCTCAGAAAAAGTCGGTAGAGCCGAAACTTGGGAACGGCTCATCTTCTCCATGACATCTCGTCGTGTCACAACTCCAAGCAAAGTTTGATTGTTCCGAACAACCGGTACCATTTCAAAGTCTTCAGCAATCATCCGTTGGCTCACATTGGCAATATTTGTCGATAATCCAACTAAAAATAGACTACGAGACATGACCTTATCAATTGTGGTACTTGGTGACTTATCACCAGCGTCTCTCATGGTTACAACACCAACAACAACCTGATGTTGATTGATAACTGGGAAACGACTGCTACGATTCTTACGAACCAAATCCAAATAATCTTTGACTGTGTCGGTC
>CAURHZ010000083.1:0-6221 GCA_963524345.1 uncultured Streptococcus sp. | reverse complement strand
GCTCGGGATGATGAATTTTAATGGTTCAGCAACGATTCGAGCTAGTGTGGTTGATAGTCGAGGTAGACGGTCAGATGCTAGAGATATTACTATCAATGTCATTGAGTATTTCGCTCCCTCTCTCAGCTTTTCAGCTGTTAGAACAAGAGAGTCGCCCAACATCATTCAAATCATCAGAAACGCCAAAATAGCGCCTCTGATGCTCTCTGGTAAGCAGAGAAATAACATGACTCTGACTTTTCGGGTTGCTCCATTAAATACAAATAATTTTTCTGTTGATAATGGTAGCGCATCAGGTATCTTTACAAGTGTTCACACATTGACAGATTCGGCTGCAAACTTAGCAGGGAATTATCCAGCTACTAAATCTTTTACAGTAATTGGCCGACTTGAGGATAAGTTTACGAGTGTTGAATTTTCAGCTACTGTTGCGACCGAAAGTGTAATCATGAGCTATGACAAAGATGGTCGGGTAGGTGTTGGAAAAGTGGCAGAATTGGGTCAACCCGGTTCATTGGATGTATTGGGAGACATCTTTTCTAGAAATAAGCCTATTCAGCAACATCAGATTACGCAATCAAACGGTAAAGTATTAGATGCAACTGGTGATTGGAACAATTACATAAACACTGGTATATACATGGGTTATAATTTACTAAACTCACCATCTGGAGGAAATCCTTGGAAACACATTCAAGTGTTCAAACATAATGATAATTGGGTTGTCCAGGTAGCCTATGACTTTTCAGGACAATTTCTTTCGGTTAGATCAAAAACAAATGGAATTTGGAATAATTGGGTTGAATATGCAACTGTCACTAAGACGATTACAAGAAAAATTGATGGTGGGTGGGGTGTTAAACTCAATGCGACAAGGAATGGGAATACTGTCACACTGTCAACAGAGCATATTTCAGTATCTATCAATACTGATTCAGATTACAGAGAGTTACGCGAGACCTTACCAGCAGGGTTTAGACCAGCAAGCGAGGCGCACTTGATATTACAGGGGCATTCAGACTCAACAGTTTCAGGAACAGCTATCTTACACCTTGCCTCAGATGGCAAAATCCGTCTGACAAGTAATTCACAGGGTAATAAATTTTGGACAGGGACAATTACTTATATCACATCAGATCCTTACCCATAAAAACGTAAAAAATCCCTAATTATTAACGGATAATTAGTTTATAAAGGAGGAAATGACAATGCTAAAAGTCACTAAAACACGTCAGCTAGTAGCTGAATTTTTCGCACAAGATAACGACCAACAAAAATTGGTCAAAACTACTGTAGTCAACATAGACAATGAAGCTGTTTCAACGACATCTGAAACGCTGCATGATCCGGATTTATACGCTAAAAATCGTAAGGTCATGCGTACCCATGAACAGGAATTGCGCACTATGCGATACAAGATTGAAGATGAAATCTTGGCTGAGCGAGATGGCGGAATCACTGATCATCAAGAATAACCTTAAAGGAGAGTAACAAATGGCAACGAATTATGAACTAGCAGCAACCCCTATCTACCGTCAACCAGAAAATGCGACGATTGTAGTTATCAAGAAAGAACATGGTCAACGATACAGCTATGAGCAAGCAGGATTGTCTGGCGACCGCACTCACGAAAGTCAAGAGGTGCTTATCCAAGCGGTGTTGGATGTTATTAAGGCGGAACTTGACCCAGCGAGCGCTATCGTTCAGACACAAGCGAAGTTGCAAGAAAATCAAGCTAAATTGGAACAGGCTGAGCAGAAAGTAGCTCAAACAGAAGCTAAACAGAATGATCTTGAAGCACTTGCGAATCGCATTAATAAAGTAGTGCGAGTGATGGCTCAAGATTCAATTATGGGTGAGAAAGTTTCTTACGGTACGACGTACAAAGAAATGGTAGAGTTATTCCCTCTTGCTGAATTCGGTAAAGTTTATGGGCCTGGTGCAATCTTTGCGGTTGAAGATCCAAATCACGCTGAAATTAACGGAGAAGGTAAACGTATCTTGATTCAAACGAATCAGTCGTTTACATACCAAGGAGAAACCCTTGCTCAACTCGAAGGAACACCGTTCCAGAATGGCATTCTAGCAACTTGGAAGTTTAACGCACCAAAAGCACCAATTGTACAGTAGAGGTGACTATGGACGTCTTACAATCAACAGAACATTTCTTCATGAACGTTTTACCAGTAGCCACGCCAATCGTCGTGGCTTGGTTGGGTTATAAAATGCCAAAGAAATCAAAGGAACTAACAGACCAAATCATTTCGGAATTGAATGATGTCAAAGGTAAAATCAAAGATGTCCAAGAAACTGCATGTGACAGTAACGCAAAAATTGACGAAGTACAAGCAAAGTTAAAACTGCACGACGATGCGCACCTTGTTACGATGAGGATGCGCCTCGATCGTGATATTCGCAGGGCTATCCGTCGTGGATTTACTACTAAGGATGAGTTCTATGTAGTGGAGAACATGCACAATAGCTACAAGGCTTTGGGTGGCAATGGCTACATTGACCACTTGTACAACAATTTTGAAGCGCTGCAAATCAGAGACGACATCTTAGTTGAAGATGAGAAAGGGGCAAAGAATGGCTTATATTCTTAATTCAACAAATCTCAAACAAGTTAACGGCGGATTTCTAGTCAAGCAAGGCGATGTGTCTTCCACATTCTCCTTTTCTTTACTGGATGAAAATCATGAGCCGATTCCACATCTTGAAGGACAAGAGGCATCTATCACGTTGACGAGAGGTCAGGAGCAATTACGAAAGACGGCAGTCGTGACTAATGGCGCAGTTGCTTTTAATCTGGACATAATTTTACCTGCTGGCACATATCGAATCGAGGTAGTTGTTGCAGGGTATGTATTTCCCAGTGATGACTCGACTCAAATTAGAATCACGAAATCGGATAAGAACCTAGTCACAAATGAAATCCACGCTCTCAAAGAGCTGGATATTGCTGAAGAAGTAAAAAAACAACTTGCAGGAAAAACTGTAAGTGGTGATGGCACAGTGAGTCAGGAATTTCCTGACCTACTCTTTTATTACAACTTAGGAAAGGTCTAGGAATATGGACACAACAAAATTAACGGCATTTGCTCAAGCGGTCGGGGTTGACATCAAGGAATTGAAACAACTGCTAAATGGCAAGATTGACAATGCGACAGTCACACAACTGATTGAGCAGGCTAAAACTGCAGTCAAAAATGATATTTTGGGCGAGGGTGTATCTGAGGATTTGAATACCCTCAAGGAAATTGCTGAGAAAATCGCTAGCATGAGCGGTGATACGCAAAGCGCAGTCGTTCAAAAAATTTCAGATTTAGGCACACGTATTGACAACATCGCTAATCTTGATTTAGTAACAGTCTATAACCAAGCGAAAGCGTGATAGCCATGAGTAATTTAGAGGAATTTGCTAAGGCCGTCGGTCGTGATGTGAAGGCGCTTAGCCAAAAGCCTGAACCTCAGCTAACCTTGACAGGGAATACCCTTGGCATTGTCGGGGGTAACAGGGTAACGCTACCTATTCAGCAAAGTACTTATACAACTCTATCAGGATTTGGAACCCCTGAAGGTAAAGTAGTAGCTAATCCAGGCGATACTTATATAAACCAAAATGTCTCTTTAGGAGATTACTATTACTACAAAGAACGAAATCCGGGCAAAAATATAGGTTGGAAAGTCTTGTATGGAAGTATAGGTGCCAATATTAATTTATCAATAGGGAATAGAATTAGATTCGTACGGGAAAACTATTTTGTAAGTGCTTCTATCAGTGATTTAACAGTATCATTGGATTCACTCAAAAATGGTCAAGCCCGTGATTTTTATCAAGACGGTGAAAATGTAGTAATTAGATTTATTCCTGTTAAACAATTTGACGCGAGGGAAAGTGTTATTCCTCAAGGATTTAGGCCTTCAGGAAACTTCCTAGTCCCAGCTTATTCAAAAAGCGGAGACAGTATAGGACTATTCAAGTTCGAGCAAGCGTTTGGAATTGTGAAGTTGATTTTGAATGATATCAATAAAGATAGTATCACAGGCGAAATGCTGAAAGGAATTAATTCAGGCTTGATTGTATACCCAACGCAAGAAGCATGGCCTACGAAATTGCCATAATAGAAAGGAAAAAATATGATTAATTGGAAGGTAAGATTACAAAATAAATTTTTCTGGCTGACTGCCATTCCAGCCTTCTTGCTTGTCTTGCAAGCTGGTGCAGCAGTCTTCGGATATCATCTAGATTTGGGTGATATCGGCAACAAGCTGATTTTGCTTGTAAATGCGGTATTCGTGTTCTTGACCGCTATCGGGTTGGTTAACGACCCAACGACAAGTGGTATCACAGATAGCAAGCAGGCGCTTGAGTACGAAAATCCAAAGGAGGATTAGGAGAAAACAATGAAGAAAAACGACTTATTCATCGATGTATCTAGCCACAATGGATACGATATTACAGGTATTTTGGCTGACATGGGTACACAGAATACCATTATCAAAATTTCTGAAAGTACAAACTATCTAAACCCTTGCCTGTCTGCTCAAGTTGAGCAATCCACACCAGTTGGATTCTATCATTTTGCTTGGTTTGGTGGTGACATCGAAGAAGCCGAACGAGAGGCACGCTACTTCCTTGATAATGTACCTCAAAAAGTAAAATACTTGTGCCTCGACTACGAAGATCACGCTAGCGGAGATAAACAGGCAAATACAGATGCTTGTATTCGCTTCATGGAAATCCTCAAAGAAAATGGCTATGAGCCAATCTATTACAGCTACAAGCCATTCACGCTCAATAATATCTATTATGAGCAGATTCTTGCGAAATTTCCAAATAGCCTTTGGATTGCAGGCTATGGTTTGAATGATGGTACAGCTGATTTTGAATATTTTCCTAGCATGGATGGGATTCGATGGTGGCAATATTCTTCAAATCCGTACGACAAGAACATTGTTTTACTAGATGATGAAGAAACTAAGCCAAAATGGAAAAGAAATGATACTGGATGGTGGTATGAATACCCTGACGGGTCCTATCCAAAAGAAAAATGGGAAAAGATTGATGGCATCTGGTATTACTTCGACGAGAGAGGTTATTCAATAGCTTCTCGCTGGTTGAAAGACGATGGCAAGTGGTATTATCTAAAAGAAAATGGCGCAATGGCCGTTGGTTGGGTGCTTGTGAATGGTAAATGGTACTATCTTGATTCTTCAGGGGCGATGGTCACTGGTTGGGTTAAGTACAAGGAATATTGGTATTATCTCGATGCTAAGGATGGAGATATGAAATCCAATCAGTTTGTCAAGTCGGCAGATGGCACAGGTTGGTACTACCTCAAACCAGACGGCAGCATGGCAGATAAGCCAGAGTTCACAGTTGAGCCTAACGGGCTCATTACTACAAAATAAAATGAAAGGAAAACTTTTCTAAAATGGTATCTACCGCAAGCCTCAGGCTTGCGGTTTTTTGTTTTATAAGGGGCAAAAAAGGGGCAAAAATGTCGTAAACCTCTGTGAATCGATGTAAAAATTCAACTTTAATCTCGTTTTAAAACTCTAAAATCCAATGTATTGTAAAATGGTGTGAATTTATGTATCAACTATAATTGTTGTGTGCTCTTTTTTTCGTGCTTTTTACGAATAAATAAGATAGAATAATCTAGAATAAATGATAATAGAAAAGAGAAGATGATGAAAATTCGTGGTTTTGAATTGGTTTCTACTTTTACAGATGAAAATTTATTGCCCAAGCGTGAGACGGCGCATGCGGCTGGTTACGACTTAAAGGTTGCTGTGCGCACAGTTATCGCTCCAGGAGAGATTGTATTGGTTCCGACAGGGGTTAAGGCTTATATGCAACCGACTGAGGTTCTATACCTATATGATCGTTCTTCAAATCCTCGTAAGAAGGGTTTGGTTTTAATTAACTCTGTTGGGGTCATTGATGGGGATTATTATGGAAATCCTGGAAATGAAGGGCATATTTTTGCGCAGATGAAGAATATCACAGATCAAGAAGTTGTTCTTGAAGTAGGGGAACGTGTTGTCCAGGCTGTCTTTGCTCCTTTCTTAATTGCAGATGGAGATGTGGCTGATGGTGTGCGAACTGGTGGTTTTGGGTCGACAGGGCACTAGGATGAAGATTATCTTTGTACGTCACGGGGAGCCAGATTATAGTATGCTTGATAAACTTGAAAATCCGCGACTCTATAGTG
>CAURHZ010000082.1:0-6255 GCA_963524345.1 uncultured Streptococcus sp. | reverse complement strand
ACCTTTATCCAGAGAAAATTGACAACCGTTAAACTCATACTCAATGAAAATCAAAGAGCAAACTAGGAAACTAGCCGCAGGCTGCTCAAAGCACTGCTTTAATGTTGTAGATAAAACTGACGAAGTCAGCTCAAAACATGGTTTTGAGGTTGCAGATGGAAGCTAACGTGGTTTGAAGAGATTTTCGAAGAGTATCATACGAAAAAGCCCTGTTCCTCAATATGAGGAGCAAGGCTTTTTGAGTTTCACTTATTCTTCTGTTCCAAGGAAGTTTTTAGCAACGAGGGCTGCAAGAACTCCACCAGCGATTGGTGCAAGGATGAAAATCCAAACTTGTTGAAGAGCTACGCCACCTACCAAGACAGCAGGAGCCAAGCTACGAGCTGGGTTTACTGAAAGTCCAGTGATGTTCAAGCCAGCTAGAATCAAAGCTGTCAATGACAAACCAATCACCAAACCAGCGATTGCGCTATTACCTTTGCTTACTGATGTCACAGTCATGATAACCAAAACAAACAAGAAAGTTGCGATAACTTCAAACCAGAAACCACCAAAGACAGTGACACCGTTTGCCAAGGCATTTTCACCAAGACTAGCAGTTGACATACCTGAATTTGACAATAGGAAGAATACAGAAGCAGATGCTAAGAAAGCTCCAACTACTTGTCCAAGGATGTAGTTTACAAGCTCTGAAGATGACAAACGTTTGTTAACAAACATAGCGATAGAAACAGCTGGATTCAAGTGAGCACCTGAAACAGTTCCGATTGAGTAGGCTGCAACCACGATTGCCAGACCAAAGGCAAAGGCGATTCCAAGGTGACCAAGGCCATCAAGACCATTTCCAAAAACAACAGCTCCTGTTCCGATGAACACAAGCATGAACGTACCGATTAATTCAGCGACAAATTTTTTCACTTTCTCTCTCCTTTTTTCAAAAAATAGATACTAGTCTCTCAAAAGAGGGAAAGGGTTTCAAGAAAATTGATTGGAAAGTTTTATAGAAAGCCCGCTTCTTAAAAGTATGCAGTGATCAATCAAACATTTTTCTAATAAATCATACAAAAAATTTAATAGAATGGTATAATTGATAATATACAATAAACGTTTTTGGAAAAGGAGACTACCATGAGAAAAAAGTTTAGAGTTTATTTTCTAACCACTGCTACAATTTTAGCATTTGGCCTCGTTGGCTGTTCATCTAAATCATCAAACACTGCTACAAACAATACAGAAAATACAACAAATACAGAGATGGCAACCTACCATAAGAAAGATGTAACCGGTCATGCTGCTTCATTTGACTGGAATGCCAAAGTTGAACCTACAAACTATGAGAGAACCTTTGTTGAAACCAACAGTGGCAGTCAATTTAATAAAACTTTAGATCGCACTAAAGAGGCGGCTGAGAATCTTGAAAAAAAGAAAAAGGAAATTTCAGATTCTAAGGTTCAAACAGCCCTCAAATTAGTGGATGCTGTCTTTGTCAATCAAGAAAATCTTGACCTAGTTGTGAAAGCATCGGGTGCTAGCAATCAAGAAGAGTTATTTGATAAGATTTGGAACGAATATTTAGTCCCTGAGTTGACTAAAATCCATCCGAATTTTTCAAATGATACCATCTTTGAGTATAAGGGAGAAAAATATCCTCTCAAAATTTATGCACCTATGTTTTTCAAGGTCAATACCAATGCTCTAGGAAAAGCAGGAGCCTATACTCTTGAAGATTATAAGGTAGAAGGTGACTTGGTTTATTTGAAATTTATGTCCCCAGCTGTAGACACCTACCAATACGAAGTGAAGGCTTCTTATCATCAAAATGATTTAGATTTCTTCCAAGGCTTGATTGAAGAACAACAAAAAATTCTAAATACAGACTACGCTAAAGCTCTAAATATTCGATTTGTTTATCAATTGACAGCTCTAGATTTTAAAGCTGACAATTACGTAGATTTAGAGGGAATGGATTATCTTGATCGCAGCACTCATTACCTCGCCATAAAAGTGGATAATAATGGAGAAGCTAGCCTGGATAATGAAAATCTCGCCAACCTTTTACAAATTAGCATGAAGGCAGCAAATGAAGCCAATAAAGGTAAATTTGAATAAATTTTTAAAGTATAAAAAATCACCTAAAACAGGTGATTTTTGTGTATTCATAATTATCAATAAACCTTCCTTAAATCCGACACCAGATACCTTTACTCTCCCAACTGGGCGCTGTAGGAGATAATCTGGTCAACTGTATCTGATAAGAACTGGATGGTATCACGGAGTGGTTTGTCTGTTGAAATATCAGCACCGATAATCATAGCTGACTCAAGTGGTGTCTTGCTACCACCTGATTTGAGGAGATTGAGCCAATCTTCAGCTCCAGTTTCTGAATGTTTCAGATGAAGGTAACCTGCAGTCGAAATCACAAGTCCAGCTGAGTAAGTGTAACTATACAAGCCCATATAATAGTGAGCTTGGCGCATCCAAGTCAAAGCTGCATCGTCGTCGATTTCAATGGCATCGCCCCAAAAATCTGTCAAAACTTCCTTCATAATGCTGTTGAGCTTGCTTGCTCCAAAGGTCTCCCCTTCTTCAATCAGTGTATAAACCTTGCGCTGGAAGGCTGCTTCTAAGAGGTGAGTGATAAAATTATGGAAGTAGGTATCTGTCAAACGGTGAGCCAGAGCGAAGCGTTTTTGACGAGGGTCGTCAGATTGGTACTCCAAATAATCACTGAGAAGCAATTCATTGAAGGTTGACGGTGCTTCAACATAGTAGGTCGACATGTGGCCATTAAAGTAGCTTTGGTGATTGTCTGAAAAGATGAATTGACCAGAATGCCCGATTTCATGAATCAAGGTATAGACATCGCTCAAACGGCCTGTCCAGCTCATGAGAACATAAGGATGCACGCGATATGGATCCGCCGCATAACCGCCGGAATCCTTGCCACTGTTAGCAGCAAAGTCCACCCAGCGCTCTTCTTGATAGCGAGCAACTTCCTGACAATATTCTTGTCCCAAAGGTTCTACGGACTTCATGACTAAATCATAGGCATCGTCAATAGTCACTTGAGGATTGAGGGCGCTATCCAAGTCCAATTTCCAGTCTGCAAAGGTCATCTTTTCAAGACCATTAACCTTGGCAACATGCTTGAGGTATCTCTGAGCGACTGGTGCAAAGTCCTTCATGATGAGGTCAATCTGGCGGTCAAACATGGCACGGTCCACTTCTTGTTCAGCCAGAAGATAATCAAAGACTGTGTCGTAACCCTTCATATCTGCCAGTAGTTTTTCAGACTTGACTTGGGCTAGATAGGCTGCTGCAGCCGTATTTTGGTGCTTACGAAGTCCCTCTGAGAAGGAACGGAAGGATTTCTCACGAACCTCAGCATCCTCATGGTTTTGGTAGAAGTTCTCATAGGTAACAAAGCTGTTTTTGTAAATCTTGCCATGGGCTTCAAAGTCAGCCATTTCGAAATCCCCAGCTCGCATCTTAGTGTAAATATCCTGCGGACTGTAGAAAACTTCACCAAGATTGGTCAAGGCTTTTTCCACATCAGCCCCTAAATAGTGGGCTTTTTTGACTTTGGCCTGACGAATAGCTGCCGTCAAATGAGGCAATTTACCCAAACGGTCCAAGACTTCCTCATCAGCTTCCACCAAGGCATCGTCAAAGAAGGTCAAGGCTACACTGGCATCTGTTTCAAATTCCATCCCAGCTTGGGCAATGTTAGCAAATTCGTCATTGCTATAGTCTGTCGTCTGTGGCATAAAGCCATAGTTGCCAATATGGCTCATCTGAATGTAGATCTGTTCCAATTCCGCAAAGGCCTTTTCAAAATCCTCAAAAGTATGAAGATTACCCTTGTAGTCACGGATAAATTGATTAATGTCTTCGCGAGCTTTCTCGATTGCACGCAAGAAATCCTCACGGTCTTGGTATAGGGCTGTTAAATCCCAAAGTTCCTTCTCTGGAAACTCTGAACGGTGTTTTTGTTCCATTTTCTTCCTCTTATTTCTCTAATTCAAATAAAACACTAAGGGCTGATAAGGCATAAAGCGGCGCTGTTTCTGCTCGCAAGATGCGAGGACCAAGTCCTGCCAAGACTGCTCCCTTAGCTTCAAAACTCTCAATTTCTGCAGGTGACAGACCACCTTCCGGACCAAAGATAAAGAGCAATTTGTCTCCTTTCTCGAGTCCAGTAACTGCTTGTAAAAGCGCAGCGCTTTCTCCTTCTTTAGCTGATTCTTCATAGGCCACTATGATAGAGTCAAACTGATCAAGTTGGGCTAGAAAATCTGCTTTTTTCTCGAAAAGCTGAATACTTGGAACAACATTACGCTTACTTTGCTCTGCTGCTCCAAGGGCGATTTTTTCTAGTTTTTCAACCTTTTTTCCCAATTTCTTGCCATCCCACTTAGCAACGGACCAATCGGCAGGAAAGGCCCAGATTTGGCTGGCACCCAGTTCGGTTACTTTTTGAGTAATGAACTCCAGCTTGTCCCCCTTGGGAAAGCCGGATGCGATGGTCACTTGGACTGGTAGTTCCACGTTGTCAGCTAACTCTTCAACCAACTCAAACTGACGATTTTCAACATCCAAGACACGCGCCAAGCGCTTAATTCCATCATCAAAGACCAAAGTAACCTCATCATCTTCTTTCAAGCGCATAACCTGAAACATATGCTTGCTGGTTTCCTTGTCCTTAATAGTGACAGGAGAGACTGCACTCCCCTTGACAAAATACTGCTGCATGCTAGCCTCCAATCACACCGGAAATATCCTTGGTTTTCTTAAAGACGCAGGCATTCCATTCCCCTTGAACCATGTGAGTTTCGAGGAAAAATCCAGCTGACTCAGCCGACTCGCGCACCATGTCCCACTTGTCCTTAATAATTCCACTCATGATGAGGTAGCCTTCATCCTTGACCAAGCGATAAGCGTCCTGTGTCAAATAAATAAGGATATCCGCCAAGATATTAGCCACAATCACATCTGCCTCAATCTCAACACCCTTAAGCAAATCACCTGCTGCAACATGGATATTTTCCATACCAGGGTTGAGCTCAATATTTTCCTGAGCCACACGAACCGCCACATCATCTAGGTCGTAAGCAAAAATTTCCTTGGCACCAAGCAACGAGCTAGCAATAGAGAGAACCCCTGAACCAGTCCCCACATCTAGCACCGTTTCACCACCACGGAGAACCTGCTCCAAGGCAAAGAGGCTCATCTTAGTGGTTGGATGGGTCCCCGTACCAAAAGCCATACCTGGATCCAACTTGATAATCTTTTCTCCCGCAGTCGCCTCATAGTCTGTCCACGACGGTACGATAGTCAAATCATGAGTGATACGAGCTGGCTCATAGTATTTCTTCCAGTTGTCTGCCCAGTCTTCCTCAGCCAAGGCAGTCGTCCCCATCTTGACCTCACCCAAATCCATAAAGTCTGTCAATTCTGCTAGGCGAGCCTGCAAGTCTGCCTCAACCACTGCTACATCCACCGTGTCAGGATAGTAGGCTGTCACAACGATTTCTTCTTGCTGCTCAACATCTGGGAAAATCTCGCCGAAGCAATCAACATTTCCCACATAGTCCATGCTGTCTTCGATCGCAACACCTTGCGCTCCTAGCTCAATCAGGAGATTAGAGACTAACTCCTCTCCCTCACGCTTCACTGTAACTTTTAACTCTTGCCATGTTTCCATTTTGTATTTTCCTTATTCTTCTTAAATTCTTCAATCACATCTGTATAGTGTTCTTTCATTGCGCTATGAATCTGCTGTTTAAAAATACCAAACATAAGATAATAAACAAATAGAACAATTCCTGAAAGCAGTAGCAAAAATAAAAAATGTACTGAAAGGGGCAGTACGAGACCTTCACCACTTAGTAAGGGTATAACAAGCATTAATACCCAAATAACAGCCGTAGAAATCCCAGCTACTTTCATACCACTTTCTCTCTGCTTCTTTAACTTTAAATATTCCATATAAATTAATGTAGCTTCTTCCCTAGAGTATTGTCCAGTTTCTAGCTTACGCTTAACTTCTTTATTCAACGTGGTTGTTGCAATCGCAAAAATCATTTTACTTCCTCCAAATAATCCCTCAATCTCCCCTGTAGCTGAGGCACTGCCTGTTTAGACTTCAAAAACTCCTCAATAGGCATCAGTTTATAGGCCTGTCCTTCATCTCCAAAGGTAATATTGTCAAATTGTTCTTGTCTTAGCTGACCAACCATAAAGACCGATTGCTTG
>CAURHZ010000081.1:0-6258 GCA_963524345.1 uncultured Streptococcus sp. | reverse complement strand
TCTGTTGATGAATAATTCATTGAAGAAAGTGATTCTGAATTGTGGAAACAACTCCATTGTTGGTATGATAGTGAGATAGATGAATGGATAGAAGTAGGTGATACATTTGAGCAATTTCGCAAAAAATTACCCCCTATACGATATATTGATCATTCTGGTGAAATTGCAGAATATATGTTGATTCTCAGTTTGAATGAATTGGGGAAATCGTTCTTAGAGGTAGATAGATTTATATCTGAAACCCGACTATACACCAAAGCAAGACCAGAATTAAAAGATAAATAAAGGAGCATTAACATGAAAAAACTTAGACTTAATAGTGGTATGAAAGCAGAGAAAACTATAGATAGTTATAGATTGAATCCTACTGAGAATTATGTTATTAATTTGGAAGATGAAATGGAATTTGCAATATCTACAATGCAAGCAATTCATATGTTTGGTTTTCCCCCAGCATTTAAAAATTGGCATGCTTGGCTATTTGAGAATGGTTTTAGTATAGAAACACCAAATCCAACAAATGAATTTGTAGCAAAGTTTTATGGAAGAAAACCTCTTTGGAAAACTCCATATTCAATGGGGATAGTTGTAAAAGCAGAGGAAGATGATGATTACTACATTGTTATGGAATGCAGTAGTAAAAATACAGGTTTCGAACACACTCAAATTCTTCTTACTATGGGTGGTTGTATGCAAGAAGATTACACCCACTTGATGTTTGGATTTCCTGAAAAATAATAATCTGTCAGTAAGTTACAGTTTGCTTTATGGATGGAGCTGAAGTCGTATTATAAAACTCTAAAAGTATAGATAAATTCTCTGTTTTTGGTATATAATAGAGTTCAAGAAAGAAGATTAGTTATCATGGAGAACGTGTTACAATGGAATATTCTTATTGAAAAAGAATTTATGCTTTGAAAGAATTGTATAAATCGATATGTGGTTTAGTAGTCCAAACTGGGACTTTCATAAGTAATTAATAGTGCAGAGGTATTAACAATATGAAAATTGAGATAAGGTCTCTAAGTTTTGATAAAGTCAAAGATAAGTATGATTA
Organism: uncultured Streptococcus sp.; assembly: GCA_963524345.1. Classification (GTDB taxonomy): domain Bacteria; phylum Bacillota; class Bacilli; order Lactobacillales; family Streptococcaceae; genus Streptococcus. The sequence continues at coordinate 5,201 of CAURHZ010000081.1, read as the reverse complement.
TTTATTGAAGGAAATTGATAAACTTCCCGAAAATGATAAGGAAATAATATTAGACTTTAGTTTTCTTAGGTGGGCGGAACCGATTGCAATGATATATTTTGGTTATCAATTTAGAAAAATTATTGAAGGACGGGAAGGAATAGTAGTTTCTATCATTGAAGGTACTGGAAAAAATAGTGGTTACTATGGATGGATGGGCTTATTTAAATATTTTGTTCCACATGCTACTGAATGTAAAAATACTGGTCATGTTAAAGGAAATAATACCTATATCCCCATAACAAATATAAATGTAATGATGAAGATAAGATATAGTAAAAGTCGTTATTAACTTTTAAAAAATATAAATAAGAATGGTAGAGCATACTCCACCATTCTTATTTATATTTTTCAATTCGAGGAAAGTTATTTTCAAACTTATATTGAGCCAGCTAATATTAGTTTACATAGCCACAAGATTTAGAATTCTAAGGTAAATTTTATAATCATATTTGTATTTTTGCTAACAAGTACATAATCCTAAAGATTAGCAGTATTTCATACGGTAAAGCAGATATATCTGAATCCGTAAAAGCAGTTCAATCTTGTACTGCTTTTTTCTTTTACGACTTACTCTGTTTGGTTTCATGAGCAAGCCCTCAAAGTGAACTAATAACAAATCATGAAAAGTCATAGTAATGGAAGTAGACCGAATTGCTGAACCATTAAATGAGTATCTCTCGAAGTAGAAGCGTCTTTTTTGACTTTTATTCTGATAGAATGGTAGTTTAAAAATGTAAATGATAGCTACTGTTCATAAAACATAGAAGGTATGTACGGTGTTGTGTGAGGAGCTAGAAATTAGCACTTACCTGATTATTCCAACAACTCCAAAGATGTGATAAAAATTTCAACTACTCTTATCTATAATTAAGCTACCTGTTCTTTGAAAATTGAATCCACTCCGTCTTGATTAGCGTGCCTGTGTAAGTAGGGACTGAGAGTATTCCCCTGTGAAGGGCAACTGGCACAAGACGTGTGTGAGAATTTTCTAACAGACACGGAGTTTATCGTTACCAGACTCAAACGATGCGACAAACTAGATAAAGGAGTTAATCATGAAGATAGTAAACTTGTATGATTTGAAACAAATGGGAAATAAAGGTGGTTGTACCATCCAATTGATTCATCACTTTCCCTTTGGTATGGGCTTAGGACATCTCAAAAAAGACTACATTGAATTTAAACGTGTAGGTATTTTTGATGGGAAGACAGTAGAAGTCACTCTTCGAGAACCTTATTCGAGAGATTTACTGCAGGTTGTCAAGTCAATTAAGCAACATCAGAAATTGATAGCTTATCGCTATAAAGAAGGAAAACTGCTATTTGTGAAGAAGGAGGCATCAGATGTCTTCTGAACAACAGGAACGAATGGCAGTTCAATATGCAGAGCGTAGTCTTTTATTTACTGTAAGAAGTCTATTAAAGATTCTAGAATGGTCTAGACGTCAGGCTTTAGCACAAGATTCCGCCTATAAGATAGGGGTACAGAAATTAGAAGAATTGCTACAATCTCCCTATGCGATTGATACGATTAATCTGAAAAAAGATTTTTTAGACAAACCAATTGATATAGAGAAATTTAAGTCTTTTTTAGAAAAAGAAGAGATTCCTTTAGCCATTGCTTGGCAAGGGGATTCTCTATATTTCTACACGAAAGACCGTTCGATTCTAGACAATCATTTAGACCATCTGTTAGAAAAAATGGTTAATGATCCGGAGAAATTAGCTGATTTTACCATGGATAAGTCATTAGACGATGCAATTGATGAGGCTAAATCCCAAATTACCTTTAGACAAGAAGGGGCCGTCAAACAGAAAGAGATGGTGAGATGATGTACAGTGGAAAGAAATTCCTACTATTCACACTGTTAGGTATCTTACTAGGCTATCTTTTTCATCGTTTGACGCTTTTGTATGATTCCTATACTGGAAATACCTTAGATAAATGGACTCATCTTCTAATGGAAGGTCAAGATGAAGTTCTTCAGTCGCCATGGAATGTTTCCTTTACTGGAAAATCAAGTGCCTTTTTTCTACTAGGCTTTGTGATGATGTTGCTGGTTTATCTCTATCTAGAGACTGGTAAAAAACAATACCGAGAAGGGGTAGAATACGGGAGCGCCCGTTTTGGAACTCTAAAAGAAAAGAAGCTCTTTTACGGTAAGGAATTTTCTCATGATACGATTTTAGCACAGGATGTTCGTCTGACATTATTAGATAAAAAACCACCTCAATATGATAGAAATAAGAATATTGCGGTGATTGGAGGTTCAGGAAGTGGGAAGACATTTCGCTTTGTGAAACCCAATCTGATTCAGATGAATAGTTCTAATATTGTAGTGGATCCTAAAGATCACTTGGCCGAGAAAACTGGAAAACTCTTTTTAGAACATGGCTACCAAGTAAAGGTGTTAGATTTAGTCAATATGAAGAACTCAGATGGCTTTAATCCTTTTCGCTATATAGAGACAGAAAATGATTTGAATCGCATGCTGACGGTTTATTTCAATAACACCAAAGGCTCTGGATCTCGTAGTGATCCATTTTGGGATGAAGCTTCTATGACTTTGGTACGAGCTTTAGCCTCCTACTTGGTCGATTTCTATAACCCACCTAAAACAAGAGAACAACTCATAGAAGAAAGTCGTTTGAGTCAAACAGAATACCAAAACTTGTTGAAACGTCAAAAAAAAGAAGTGGAAGAGCGAAAAAAACGAGGGCGTTATCCAAGTTTTGCTGAAATCTCAAAACTCATTAAACACTTATCCAAGGGTGAAAACCAAGAAAAAAGTGTCTTAGAAATTCTATTTGAAAATTATGCTAAAAAGTATGGGACTGAAAATTTTACCATGCGAAATTGGGCAGATTTCCAAAATTATAAGGATAAGACTCTGGATTCTGTTGTTGCTGTAACCACTGCTAAATTTGCCCTCTTCAATATTCAAAGTGTTATGGATTTGACCAAAAGAGATACCCTTGATATGAAGACATGGGGCAAGGAAAAATCAATGGTTTACCTAGTTATCCCAGATAACGATAGTACCTTTCGCTTTCTTTCAGCCCTCTTTTTTTCAACCGTATTTCAAACCCTAACAAGACAAGCAGATATTGATTTTAAGGGTCAATTACCTCTTCATGTGAGAGTCTACTTAGATGAATTCGCAAATATCGGAGAAATTCCAGATTTTGCTGAACAAACCTCAACAGTCCGTTCTCGGAACATGAGTCTCGTTCCTATTCTTCAAAATATTGCCCAACTTCAAGGGCTCTATAAAGAAAAAGAAGCTTGGAAAACCATTCTTGGGAACTGTGATAGCTTAGTCTACTTAGGTGGTAATGATGAAGATACCTTTAAATTTATGAGTGGCTTACTCGGTAAACAAACCATTGATGTTCGAAATACTAGTCGTTCCTTTGGCCAGACAGGTTCAGGATCCCTTTCTCATCAAAAGATTGCTCGTGATTTAATGACACCTGATGAAGTCGGAAATATGAAACGGCATGAATGCCTGGTTCGAATTGCTAATATGCCTGTATTTAAAAGCAAAAAATACAATTCCACTAAGCATCCAAACTGGAAGTACCTAGCTAATCAAGAAAGCGATGAACGGTGGTGGAACTATCATATCAATCCTTTGAATCAAAGTCAAGAAAACCATCTTGAAGACCTTAGAATTCGTGATTTAACTTTTGAATCTAGTTTAAAATAAAAATAGAAAAGAGGAAATAGATGATTACGCATTTTAAAGGTTTTGTTTATGGAGTAGACGCAAGTGCTATGTTTGCACAAGCTATGTCTTTGTTACAGAAGGGATTGATTGCAGTTGGTGCCTTTCTCGTTGTTGTGGGGATTGTCAATCTTGCAACCAACATTAAAGATGGTGGACCAGGTGTTCGGAATGCCATTCTTGAAATTGTCGGTGGTGTTATGGTAGGGGCTGCTGGAGCCTTTGTAACCCAGATTTCAATTTAGGAGGATAAACAATGACATGAATCTTAGTTTAGTCTCACCCTTTGTTTACCTTGTATCTGAAAAAATATCAGCTGAAAATTTATTTGAAGGATTTAATGTGGATTTACAATCTACGGTAGATCTGATTAAATCTCTATCTAGCTACAATCCAACAGTATGGACTTATATGTCTAGTATTACTAAAAGTGTCATGCAACCTCTTGGAGTTGCGATTTTATCAGTTGTTCTCATCCTAGAATTTTCGAAGATGGCAAAGAAAATTGCTAACTCAGGAGGAGCGATGACCTTTGAAGCATTAGCACCGATGTTGATTAGTTATATTATGGTCGCAGTTGTAATTACCAACACTACCGTGATTGTAGAAGCCATCATCGGGATTGCGAGTCACGCCATTGAACAAGTGTCTTCGATTGTGGCTCACGGTGGGGCAAAGTATGATACCATCTCTGGATTAAAAGGGTCAGGATTTATTGGCCGGATGATTGTGGGCTTTTTCGCCCTCCTCATTTGGCTTGTTCGAATAGTAAGTGCAGCCATGGTTAATCTTTTGGTATCTATTCGATTTATTCAACTCTACCTTATGATCCCATTTGCCCCTCTTACGATTCCAACATTTTTAAGTGATGAGTGGAAGTCTATTGGCATTGGCTATTTAAAAAATATTATGGTCTATGCGGTACAAGGGGTTCTTATTTTTCTGATTGTTTCTCTTGTTCCTTTGTTTGAATCTGCTGGGAAAATAGCTGTTTCAAATGGTGCAGGAGTCTTGCAATCACTTGCGATTATGTTTGGTAGTTTGGTACAGGCTATCTTACTGATTATTGCCCTCGTTGGTTCTCAACGTACGGCTCGCTCAATCTTAGGTATGTAATTAGATAAAGGCTAGGAAGTGATTGCTTCTTAGCCTTTTTAGAAAGGAAAGTCATGAATACACGTGTCTTTAAAGACATCTCAAAATACCAACACAGGGCTTGGTTAGGATTCACTACAAGACAAATCATCTTTGTCCTACCAGCCTTTATTGTCACAGTTATTGTTTTGGGTTTGAATCTCTTTTACTGGCAATTTGGAGATTGGTTTGTTTATGGTTTTGTGTTTGCCTTTACCATCCCCCTCATGCTCTTTGGAGTTTATAAACCCAATGATTTATATTTTGAACATTATTTGAAATACCGTCTTCATTTTG
>CAURHZ010000080.1:0-6313 GCA_963524345.1 uncultured Streptococcus sp. | reverse complement strand
ATCCTCATGAAGGCGAGACCTGACCAAGTTAAATTTATGATGGTCGATCCCAAGATGGTTGAGTTGTCTGTTTACAATGATATTCCCCACCTCTTGATTCCAGTCGTGACCAATCCACGTAAGGCCAGCAAGGCTTTGCAAAAGGTCGTGGATGAAATGGAAAATCGTTATGAACTCTTTGCAAAGGTAGGAGTTCGGAATATTGCAGGTTTTAATGCTAAGGTAGAAGAGTTTAATGCCCAGTCTGAGTACAAGCAGGTTCCGCTACCGCTCATTGTCGTGATTGTGGATGAGTTGGCTGACCTCATGATGGTTGCCAGCAAGGAAGTGGAAGATGCCATCATTCGTCTTGGGCAGAAGGCGCGGGCTGCAGGTATCCACATGATTCTTGCAACCCAGCGTCCATCCGTTGATGTCATCTCTGGTCTAATTAAGGCCAATGTCCCATCTCGAGTGGCGTTTGCAGTTTCATCTGGTACAGACTCACGCACCATCTTGGATGAAAATGGAGCTGAGAAACTGCTTGGACGTGGAGATATGCTCTTTAAACCAATCGATGAAAATCATCCAGTTCGTCTCCAAGGATCCTTTATCTCGGATGATGATGTTGAACGCATCGTAAACTTCATCAAGGCTCAGGCTGATGCGGACTACGATGAGAGTTTTGATCCAGGTGAGGTTTCTGAAAATGAAGGTGAATTTTCAGATGGTGAAACTGGTGGAGATCCGCTTTTTGAGGAAGCCAAGGCTTTGGTTATCGAGACACAGAAAGCCAGTGCATCCATGATTCAGCGTCGTTTGTCAGTTGGTTTTAACCGTGCGACCCGTCTAATGGAAGAACTGGAGATGGCAGGTGTCATCGGTCCAGCTGAGGGTACCAAGCCTAGAAAAGTTTTACAACAATAAAAAAATAGCTTCTTTCCAAGTTTGGAAGGAGGCTATTTTAGTGATTATTGATTAGTTTTATTTTCCGAAGTTGGGGTATTGGACTGTTTTTCATTTTCAGTAGTAGGTTTACTTGTGGCAGGTGTAGTAGAGTCTTGAGTTGCTGTTTTCTGCTCTTCTTTTTTCTCTTCCTTGACGCTAGCTTTTGGTGTTTCCTCTTGCTGTGTTTTTTCTTGAGAAGTGTTGTTTTCCTTATTGGGACTAGTGTTTTCCTGAGGGGATTCCTTTTGAATTTCTTTGACAATTGTTGTCGTCTGGCTTGTCGTAGGTTCTTTTTTAGTATTTTTGTTATTATCCAAGGCGTTCATGATAGTGATACTTGCGGTAATTAAGCCAAGGATACTACCGATAGTAGCAACGGTTTTTTGAAAGACTGTAAAGCCTTTTTTGATGTGTTCTGTTTTTGGTTTTGAAGTTCTACGATAATTAGACATGCATTCTCTCCTTTAATTAAAATTTATTATACCTCATTTCTTTAAAAAAATCTTAAAAAAAGAGGAATTGCCCTTTCTTGTCGCAAGCTCCGTTTCATGATACAATAGAAGGAGTGATTTTAGAAAGCGTGAGAAAACATGATTTACTTTGATAATTCGGCGACGACCAAGCCCTATCCTGAAGTACTTGAAACCTATATGCAGGTAGCTTCAAAAATTTTAGGAAATCCATCTAGTCTCCATCGTTTGGGAGACCAGGCAACACGAATCTTAGATGCTTCCAGGCAACAGATTGCAGATTTTATCGGTAAGAAAAGCGATGAAATCTTCTTTACCTCTGGTGGAACAGAAGGAGATAACTGGGTCATCAAGGGTGTGGCCTTTGAAAAAGCTCAATTTGGCAAGCACATTATCGTATCAGCCATAGAACATCCGGCGGTCAAAGAATCAGCCCTCTGGTTGAAAAGTCAAGGATTTGAAGTGGATTTTGCTCCAGTTGATGAGAATGGATTTGTGGATGTTGAGGCGCTAGCAGATTTGATACGACCTGATACGACCCTCGTTTCCATCATGGCAGTTAACAATGAAATCGGCTCTGTTCAGCCCATTGAGGCTATTTCAGAACTGTTGGCAGACAAGCCGACTATTTCCTTCCATGTTGATGCAGTTCAGGCGCTTGCTAAAATCCCAACTGAAAAGTATCTGACAGAACGAGTGGATTTTGCGACCTTTTCGAGCCACAAGTTCCACGGAGTTCGAGGTGTTGGTTTTGTCTATATCAAGTCTGGCAAGAGGATTACGCCTCTTTTGACAGGTGGTGGTCAGGAGCGTGATTATCGTTCGACAACTGAAAATGTGGCAGGGATTGCAGCGACTGCCAAGGCTCTCCGTTTGTCTATGGAAAAGCTAGATATCTTTACTAGCAAGACTGGGCAGATGAAGGCAGTGATTCGTCAAGCACTTCTGGACTATCCAGATGTTTTTGTCTTTTCAGATGAGGAAGACTTTGCCCCTCATATCCTGACTTTTGGAATTAAGGGGGTTCGTGGTGAAGTCATCGTTCACGCCTTTGAAGACTATGATATTTTTATCTCAACGACCTCTGCTTGTTCGTCCAAGGCAGGGAAACCAGCCGGAACCCTGATTGCCATGGGAGTAGATAAAGATAAGGCTCAGTCAGCTGTGCGTCTTAGCCTAGACCTTGAAAATGATATGAGTCAGGTCGAGCAGTTCTTGACCAAGCTAAAATTAATTTACAATCAAACTAGAAAAGTAAGATAGGAGCATTCATGCAGTATTCAGAAATTATGATTCGCTACGGTGAGCTGTCAACCAAGGGCAAAAACCGTATGCGTTTCATCAATAAACTTCGCAATAATATTTCAGACGTTTTGTCTATCTATCCCCAAGTTAAGGTAACAGCAGATCGTGACCGTGCCCACGCTTACCTCAATGGAGCAGATTACACAGCAGTAGCAGAATCACTCAAACAAGTTTTTGGAATTCAAAACTTTTCCCCTGTTTATAAGGTTGAAAAATCTGTAGAAGTTCTGAAGTCTGCTGTCCAAGAGATTATGCAGGACATCTACAAGGAAGGCATGACCTTTAAGATTTCTAGCAAGCGTAGCGACCACAACTTTGAGTTGGATAGTCGTGAACTCAATCAAACACTTGGAGGAGCTGTATTCGAAGCCATTCCAAATGTGCAAGCTCAGATGAAAAATCCTGATATCAATCTTCAGGTGGAGATTCGTGAGGAAGCTGCTTATATTTCTTATGAAACCATTCGAGGGGCAGGTGGATTACCAGTGGGAACTTCTGGTAAGGGCATGCTCATGTTGTCAGGAGGGATTGACTCACCTGTAGCAGGTTATCTTGCACTGAAACGTGGTGTAGATATCGAGGCAGTTCACTTTGCTAGTCCACCTTACACGAGTCCTGGTGCTCTTAAAAAAGCTCAAGATTTGACTCGTAAATTGACCAAGTTTGGGGGAAATATCCAGTTTATCGAAGTACCTTTCACAGAGATTCAAGAGGAAATCAAAGCCAAAGCGCCAGAAGCCTATCTCATGACCTTGACCCGTCGTTTTATGATGCGGATTACCGATCGTATTCGTGAGGTACGAAATGGTTTAGTTATCATAAATGGGGAAAGCCTAGGTCAAGTAGCCAGCCAAACCTTGGAGAGCATGCAGGCTATCAATGCGGTTACCAACACTCCCATCATCCGTCCAGTTGTGACAATGGATAAGTTGGAAATCATTGACATTGCTCAGGAAATTGACACCTTTGAAATTTCTATCCAGCCTTTTGAAGACTGTTGTACCATTTTTGCGCCAGATCGTCCGAAAACAAATCCTAAGATTAAGAATGCGGAGCAGTACGAAGCGCGTTTGGATGTTGAAGGATTAGTAGAGCGAGCTGTGGCTGGAATCATGATTACTGAGATTACACCGCAGGCTGAAAAAGATGAAGTGGATGACTTGATTGATAATCTTCTCTAATCAGAAAATCCAGAAGAATTTAGAAAAATAGATGAAAAAGTTAGTTTTTAATTCCAAAAGTGGAAGCAAAACTAACTTTTTTTCTATAATTGTGATATAATAAAATAAAATTTTGAATATAGAGAGTTTTCTGACAATGAATCAATCCTACTTTTATTTAAAAATGAAAGAACACAAACTCAAGGTTCCTTATACAGGTAAGGAACGCCGTGTACGTGTTCTTCTGCCTAAAGATTATGAGAAAGACACGGATCGTTCCTATCCTGTTGTTTACTTTCATGACGGGCAAAATGTTTTTTATAGCAAGGAGTCTTTCATTGGCCATTCATGGAAGATTATCCCAGCTATTAAGCGTAATCCTGATATCAGTCGCATGATTGTCGTTGCTATTGATAATGATGGAATGGGGCGTATGAATGAGTATGCGGCTTGGAAGTTCCAAGAATCTCCTATTCCGGGGCAGCAGTTTGGCGGTAAGGGTGTGGAATATTCTGAGTTTGTCATGGAGGTGGTCAAGCCTTTTATCGATGAAACTTATCGTACAAAAGCAGACCGCCAGCATACAGCCATGATTGGTTCCTCATTAGGAGGGAATATTACCCAGTTTATCGGTTTGGAATACCAAGACCAAATTGGTTGCTTGGGCGTCTTTTCATCTGCTAACTGGCTTCATCAAGAAGCTTTTAACCGCTATATCGAGCGCCAGAAACTATCGCCTGAACAGCGCATCTTCATCTATGTAGGAACAGAAGAAGCCGATGATACAGACAAGACCCTGATGGCTGGCAATATCAAACAAGCCTATATAGACTCTTCGCTACGCTATTACCATGATTTGATTGCTGAGGGAGTTCATCTGGATAATCTTGTCTTGAAAGTTCAGTCTGGTGCCATCCATAGTGAAATCCCTTGGTCGGAAAATTTACCAGACTGTCTGAGATTTTTTGCAGAAAAATGGTAAGTTAGGAAAGGAGAAAGCCAATGCATATTGAAAACCTTAGCCACTGGAGTGGCAATCTTAACCGTGAAATGTACCTTAATCGTTATGGACATGCTGGGATTCCAGTTGTGGTCTTTGCTTCATCAGGTGGTAGTCACAACGAATACTATGATTTTGGCATGATTGATGCCTGTGCTTCCTTTATCGAGGAAGGTCGTGTCCAGTTCTTTACCCTATCCAGTGTGGATAGTGAGAGCTGGTTGGCCACTTGGAAAAATAGTCATGACCAGGCGGAGATGCACCGTGCCTACGAACGCTATGTGATTGAGGAGGCTATTCCTTTTATCAAGCATAAGACAGGTTGGTTTGATGGTATGATGACGACAGGTTGCTCCATGGGTGCCTATCATGCTGTCAATTTCTTCCTCCAGCATCCAGATGTCTTTACCAAAGTGATTGCTCTTAGTGGTGTTTACGATGCACGTTTCTTTGTCGGCGATTACTACAATGACGATGCCATTTACCAAAACTCGCCAGTAGATTATATCTGGAACCAGAACGACGGCTGGTTTATTGACCGTTATCGTCAGGCAGAGATTGTGCTGTGTACGGGTCTTGGTGCCTGGGAACAAGACGGTCTACCATCTTTCTATAAGCTCAAAGAAGCCTTTGACCAGAAACAAATTCCAGCCTGGTTTGCTGAATGGGGACACGATGTCGCCCACGACTGGGAATGGTGGCGCAAACAAATGCCTTATTTCCTTGGCCATCTCTATTTATAAAAGGAGTTACCTATGAATTACCTTGTTATTTCTCCCTACTATCCGCAAAACTTTCAACAGTTTACCATTGAACTAGCTAATAAAGGCATCACAGTCTTGGGAATTGGCCAAGAACCTTACGAGCAATTGGATGAACCTTTACGCAATAGCCTGATCGAGTATTTCCGTGTAGATAACCTTGAGAACATAGATGAAGTCAAACGTGCAGTTGCTTTTCTCTTTTATAAACATGGTCCAATTGACCGTATCGAGTCTCATAATGAATACTGGCTTGAGCTGGATGCAACACTCAGAGAACAATTCAATGTCTTTGGTGCCAAACCAGAGGATCTCAAAAAGACGAAATTTAAGTCTGAAATGAAGAAACTCTTCAAAAAAGCAGGTGTCCCTGTGGTCCCTGGAGCTGTTATCAAGACGGAAGCAGATGTTGATCAAGCAGTGAACGAAATCGGCCTTCCAATGATTGCAAAACCTGATAATGGAGTGGGAGCAGCGGCCACCTTTAAGCTTGAGACAGAAGACGATATCAATCACTTCAAGACTGAGTGGGATCATTCAACTGTTTATTTCTTTGAGAAATTTGTCACCTCTAGCGAAATTTGCACTTTTGATGGTCTAGTGGACAAGGATGGAAAGATTGTCTTTTCAACAACTTTTGACTACGCCTATACACCGCTTGATCTCATGATTTACAAGATGGACAATTCT
>CAURHZ010000079.1:0-6384 GCA_963524345.1 uncultured Streptococcus sp. | reverse complement strand
AATTGGCTACAGATTCAAAAAGGTGGATAGCCGTTGCATTTTGAACCACCCCAGAAACAGCAGTTTTTTTCATAAAGGCCGCAGCTTCTTTCTCCGTATTTAATGGTGTTGGCTCTTTTAATTTTACTAGGTAGGTATTGTCTTGTGGACTGGTACCGTAGACTTGTTCGTATGTCGCTCGGTTGAGATAAACAAAGTGTCCAACATAGTTTTCAGAAATAGCCGCGACCCTGATTTCTTTTCCATCAAGCTCCAGCTTATCTCCAACCGTAACATCTGCTAGTTGAGCTAGTTTTTGACTTACGACTGCTCCATCTGTGACCTGCACCTCTTGGCCATTTTCCTCTAATGCGATAAAGGGTTTGAAACTTTCTCGGCTTGTAACCATTATGGTAATAGTCTGAAGTCCTGCTTTTCCTTTGAAATCTTTTTCAATGGATTTAGAGTAGATTTTTTGGTAAGCATGGATAGGCTCAGCTTGCAAGGCACTTTCTAGGTCTGCTTTTTCTTTCTCCGCTACACTGCTCTTTTCCGCTACAATCATCTGGTATTGCTGGATTTGTTCAAATTGACGATCGACAACTCCTCCCACAGAAGACTGAATGCCAAGACCTGCAAATAGGAGAGCAACCGAACCCGCAACTCCAAAAATGGTCATCAACATCCGTTGCTTATAACGGAAAATATTTCGCGCCGTAACCTTATGAGTGAAGCTCAAACGACTCCAAATAAAGCTCAGGCGTTCCAGCAAAATCTTTGATCCTTTAACGGGAGGTTTGGGCAGCAAAAGTTGGGCTGCTTCATCGTGCAATTCCCTCCGTGCCACTAGATAAGCTGGCAAGACACTGGATACCCAACTTAAGGCCAGGGCAAGAAGGCTATAAGACCAATAGAAATACTCCTGACTTTTCCCAACGACCATTCCAGCTGTTATAACATCCGAAATCACGCCTGCAAGGAGATAATGTCCTAAAAGTGTTCCTAAAACGGTTCCTACAGTTCCTGCAAGAAAACCATAGAGGACAAACTTGGCAACAATATCTTGATTCCGGTAACCTAGGGCCTTGAAAATACCGGCATTGGTACGCTCTTCATCCACAAAGCGAGTCATAGTTGTAAAGGTTAGTATTGCAGCAATCATAAAAAGCACCACGGGAAAGATATTCCCGACAGAACGAATACTTGCTGAAGCGTTACTGTACATGAGATAGCCTTGACCGCCTGGCATGGTTTGGCGGTTGTATACATGGTAAGTAGGCTCTGCCAGTTCATCAAGCTCTTTCTGGTGTTGTTCAAGCTTCTCTTTTTCCTTGGCTAGATTACTCTCTGTCTGAGCCATTTTTTCTTTTTCTGTAGCCAATTCTTCCTTAGCTTTTGTCAATTGCTCCTTGGCTTGACTCTTTTGAGGCTCAGGCAAAGCGGTCACTTGTTCTTCTTGCGTTTTCAATCGACTTTCAGCCTGTTCTAACTGACTCTTGCCTTTTTGAAGGTTACTTTCAGCTGTTTGGAGTTCTACTTTTCCCTCTTCCAAGCTCTTTTGCCCATTTGTTTTGATACTTGCTAATCGTTTTTGACCATTATCAGCCAGCAAGTCTTGCAATGCTTCCTGATATTGATCTCGTTTGCTTCTATAGTCTGATGAAAAAGCATCCGAATTTTTTAAATCGTCATAGCGCACACGCGCAATGCTATAAACATCTGAGTCAAACTGACTGGGTAAAATCACTCCATAGCCAGCCAAGCTTCCATTTCCACTACTAGCCCCTCCCAAGTCTTCTTGAGAAAGTATCTCACCCGACTGAACAAATCCAGTAATGGTGAAAGATTGGGATTTTATGACGGTCTTCCCTTCTTCTTTCTTGCTAAAGGTAATTGTCTGCCCAACCTGATAGCGGTCTTTCCAGAAATCTGCCAAGGAAATTTCCCCATCAGCCTCTGGAAGTCGCCCTTCTGTCACTTGGAAGGTTGAAATTCCCTCCGGCTTGGAATAAAGTCGAACCGCTTCTTCACTATTTTCAACGGTTAGGTCTGCCATATAGCCAAACTCAACACTTGCTCCTTGAAGGGTCTTTAGTTCGTCTTGATCCTTTTTATCCAATCCATAATCAGCTATCACTGCCAGATCCAAGGTATTTGCTTTACGGAGATAATCCTCAGCCGTACGTTCCATATTTGGGCTAGTCACTTTGAGACCTACTAGAGCTAAAGACCCCAGCATCATCAAGGTCAAGATAGATAAAAAGCGTCCCTTGGAAGCAGTCACCGACTGGAGCAAGTCTTTTCGGTATGTTTTTTTCATGCTAATACTCCAAGGTATCGATAGCCTGTGGATGCTCATTGATTGTTACTCTCATAACAGTGGCATCACGCATGTGAATCACCCGATCTGCGATAGGAGCTAGCGAGCTATTGTGAGTCACGATGATTACCGTCGCTCCCTTTTGACGAGACATGTCTTGGAGAATCTTCAAGACTTGCTTGCCTGTCTGATAATCCAAGGCTCCAGTTGGTTCATCACAAAGGAGAATTTTAGGATTTTTGGCCACTGCTCGTGCAATAGAGACTCGCTGTTGCTCTCCTCCAGAAAGCTGAGCTGGAAAGTTATTCATCCGATGAGCAAGACCCACATCTGTCAGAACCTGCTCGGGATTCAAGGCATCTGTCACGATTTCTGAAGCCAACTCCACATTTTCCTTAGCTGTCAGATTGGAAACTAGATTATAAAACTGAAAAACAAAACCGACATCATTTCTACGATAATTGGTTCTCTGGTGGGAATTGTAGTCTGCAATATTAACACCATCTATCCAGATTTCCCCTTCATCATTGGTATCCATTCCCCCAAGAAGGTTAAGAACCGTTGACTTGCCCGCACCAGATGCACCTAGAATGATAACCAATTCACCCTTTTCAATCTCAAAATTCACATCGCTATTGGCCACAATCTCCGTGTTCCCAACCTGATATCGCTTGTAACAATGTTTCATCTCAATATAAGCCATCATCAACCTCATTTTCTTTAACTACTTCTTAATATCATTATAACGCTTTTTCGAAGAGTTGGATACTAGAATAAAAAGAAAAACCTAGGTATTCCTAGGCTTTCTTTTTATAAATTATTTTCCAAGGTAGTATTCAGAAACTACATTCAATTTTTCGTCGAATTCGAATACCAATGGTGGGAAGTTAGGGATTTCCACGTCCATGATTTCGTCATCTGACAAACCTTTGATGTGTTTTACAAGGGCACGGATTGAGTTACCGTGAGCTCCTACGAATACGTTTTTACCATCTTTAAGAGCTGGAGCGATTTTATCTTCCCAGAATGGAAGGGCACGTTCCAAAGTAACTTTCAAGTTTTCAGCATCTGGAATCACTGAATCGTCAAGTGAAGCATAACGACGGTCAGTGTGTGCTGAGTGTTCATCATCACGGTCCATTGCAGGAGGCAATACATCGTAAGAACGACGCCAGATGTGAACTTGTTCATCACCAAATTGTTCAGCAGCTTCTGCTTTGTTTTTACCAGTCAAACCACCGTAGTGACGTTCGTTCAAGCGCCATGATTTTTCAACTGGAACCCACAATTGGTCAGAAGCTTCAAGAGCCAAGTTAGTTGTTTTGATCGCACGTTTCAATACTGAAGTGTAAGCTTGGTCAAATTCGATACCAGCTTCTTTGATCAATTTACCAGCGTCGATCGCTTGTTGTGTACCTTTTTCAGACAAATCAACATCAGCCCAACCAGTGAAAAGGTTAGCTTTGTTCCATTCAGACTCACCGTGGCGAGCAAAAACCAATTTTACCATTAGATGGATTCTCCTTTAAATTTTCCGAGGTTTCCCCTCGTTTATCTATTCTATTTTACACAATTTTTCACAAAAAAGCTAGTTAAAATCGACAAGTTCTGACAGTCAGGAAGTAAAGTCCTCTCATCCTGATTAGGAACTTCTATAATTCATTACTTTTTATTTGCAAAAATAGAGGTTCTAAAATCATTTGTTTGGTCTAGGTAGGCTTTAAAGACTGCTCTCTTAAGTTTATGGACGGCACTGTCAGTCTCTGGATTATAAATAGTCCAACGAGGACCTGTAGCATCCTGTAAAACAGCTTGGTCCATGAGTTCTTGCAACTCTTTTACTCTTTGAATGGTTTTCGTGGCATTGCTCATCCATGATTGTGTCGGATCTTTAAAAGTAATTTTATTCAAATGATCAAACTGAGCAACGCGCTCTTGATACATAGCTTTTTTAAAGGCTGCCCAAGATGAATATTGACCACCAAATAGCTTTTCTAAAACAAGCTTATCTGTCACTAATCCTTGCTTTTTACCGTAGAGGTTGATTGTCTGACCATTTTGTTTAGCAATTTCTTCATATTGGTTGGAAATATATGGGACCATACCATCTTTAAATCCTTTAGCAGCTAAGAGTTCATAAGCTATCCTACGCCCCATAAGATCTCCAGGAGTTCCTTTCTCACTGCTCAATGCTGAAAAGATTGGTGCAAAGAGTTTAATCGTAAAATAGCCATTTCTCTCATAAGTACCAGCCTGATACTCACGAGCCGAAAGGATGTTATTATCAATCAAACTATCAAAATTCGTCAATTTTTTAGCTTCATCTTCAGTCAAATTTTTCACAACATTAGTAGCATAAACATCATTTCCATCAGCAGGATCTGTTAGATAGTGGTTCTCAATTTTTCTGAGAGCTTCCATTTTCTGGGAAACATTCAGTTTCTTAACGATTGATTGCCCTTCAAGATATTCCAACAGATAGATGAGGTCAAACATGTTATGAACATATTTCTGGAGATCACCTGCATCTTTGAATCGTTCCGTCGGATCCAAGACTTGTAGACGGGATCCTTCTAAGCTATCTGATTTTGAATGTTTCAAGATTGAGTTAATAGTAATGGTCGCATCATTTGGATGATCTGGCGCTTGTAATAAGCCTTTAGCAAAGAACTCAGGACCAAGACCACTTCTTCTACCATAGCCACCAAGATAGATATCCTGATCTGAATCATGGGTCATCTCATGGGTATACGTAATAGCGCCATCCTTATCCAACATACGGTAAGACATATAATAGACACCATCTCCTGTTGCGTATGCACCGTGATGATTATGAACTACCTTATTGCCAACTGGTCCAAAGAAGTTCTTCATGGCTGGATTAGAACTATCAAACTTAGCCTCAACTGTAGCTTTTCCTGAGGTTGTGTCATCACCAAATTTATAGGCATCATAAAGCAGGATTGTACGATAGAGTTTTTCACGTGACTGTTCATCCAAAATACGATACCAATAATCATAGTGATCTCGCTGACGCTTGGCTGTTTCACGCGCATTATCTTCGACAAACTTATTGAGTTCATCTCCAGCCTTATAGTCACTGTTGCGGTAGCGATCGTAAGCGCCAAATCCTAGGCTAGACAAGGTTGAGATGACAAATACAGATCTTTCTGGCAAAGTAAGGAGAGGCAAGACCATATTGCGATATTTCCAAGTACTACTAGTAATTCGGTCATAAACACCGATAGAATACTTAGTCCCTGCTTGCTCTTGCTTGGCTTTGACCTCTGCAATAGTGGATTTTTCTTCGACAATGAAAGCTTTGGTCTGTTTTTTAAACCAGTCATTGTTGCTAGTGTTTGGTAAAAAGACTTTTCGGTAATTTTCTAGCGTGCTAAACAAATCTGTCGTTCCATGATGGCTGGCAAGACTGATACCATAAGTATCAACGTTGTTCTTAGCTAGAAGGTTGTTAAAGCCAGATTTACCTAACTCAATCAGAGTATCTAGTGGCGAAGCATTTCCTTTTCCAAAGAAATCAAGGTGATACAAGACCAAGTCTTTAATATTAACCTGACCATAGCTAAAGTTATACCAACGCTCTAAATAGCTCATACCAAGAAGCAAGGCCTCCTTGTTGCGCTTGATTTTATCTACGATGTAACCTGTCATTACTTGATTGTTTTCCACTAGACCAGCATCCGCTGACAAGAGTTTTCTCAGACTTTCTTCTAGATGTTCCTTCGTTTTAGTAAACTGTTCTTCTAAATAGAGCTCGGTTTGCTTCACTTTTGGTGAAATACCAAGTGTGTTTCTAATAGCGTCTGAATGATAATTTACCTTCTTCAATTCTGGTAAGACTTGCCGGATAATCGTTTCTTGATTATACAAGAATTGGTTTGGCGTATAGAGAAGCCCCGTATCTCCTAGACTATATTCTGCTAACTTAGCAAAATCAGTCTGGTACTTGAGCTGGAATGTTTCAGAGGAATGATCCTGGTAATGGAGCAAGAGTTTATTGGCACTGTTTTTATTGGTTACAATGTCCGTAATTACTTGGTCATCCTTCATCATGACTGCAGACA
>CAURHZ010000078.1:0-6425 GCA_963524345.1 uncultured Streptococcus sp. | reverse complement strand
TCCACGACCCCGCATGTACCAGTGTACTTGGTGCAAAGCCACGTGGGCTATGTATAAATCAGCAACAGCTTGGTTCAAGACTTCCTTTGTTTTTGCCAATGCTACTGGCGCTGCTTTTGTCAATGATGTTACGTCTTTTACTGCTTCTTTTTTCAATTCTACCATTTTATTTTACCTCATTCATTATTATTTGTAACCACTTCTTAATGATTACTACCTTAGTATACTACTAAGGAAAACAAATAGCAAGCCAAATGACTCACATGAGAAAAGTTGCAATAGACTGATAATTTAAGAAAAGTTTGACATTATTTTATTAGCTGATTTAATCAGATTGGCTTGAAAATTGGCTATGGTAAAGATCATAATAAAAAACCTTTCGCTTGGAGTAAACTTTCGTGATTTCCCTGCTAAATAATCTGTCCATCCTTAAGAACGAGAATCTTATTTGCTTCTTGAATAGTCTAGAGACGGTGAGCGATAACAAAGCTGGCTCTCCCTTTCATCAACTGTTTCATGGCTTTTTGAATCAAGAGTTCCAAACGGGTATCAACAGAGGAAGTCGCTTCATTCAAAATAAGAATTTTAGAATTGTCTAGGAGAGCACGCGCGACGGTCAACAGTTGTTTGTTCCCGAGGGAAATATTGCTAGACTAATGGTTGATTTCCATGTTGTAAGTAACAGGAAGAGTTCGGATAAAGTGGTCTACATTAGCCGCTTTGGCAGCTTCTATTATTTCTTCGTCACTTGCGTCAAGATTGCCAAAAAGTAGATTTTCTTTAATAGTACCCTCATAAAGCCAAGCATCCTGCAAAACCATCCCAAACTGACGGTGATAGTCTTGGTGTGACAACTGACGAATATCCTGTCCGTCAACCAAGATAGAACCTGATCTAACATCGTAAAAACGCATGAGTAGATTGATCAAGGTTGTCTTACTAGCTCCTGTAAGAAAAAATTCCTAATTCACAAAAACGCTTCAAACAAAAATAAGACAGGCAGTCAAAGTCACTTAGTACTTTTAACTGTCTGTCTGGAATAACTTAGATTATTTTACAAAGTCAAGCAATGCCAAGAAGCTTTCAGCTTCAAGTGACGCACCACCAACAAGGGCACCGTCAACGTCTGGGCAAGCCATGTATGAAGCAACGTTTTCAGGTTTAACAGAACCACCGTATTGAACACGAACTTTGTCTGCAACTTCTTGACCGAAGTCAGCAGCTACAACGTCACGAACAACTTTACACATTTTTTGTGCATCGTCTTGTGAAGCTGATTTACCAGTACCGATAGCCCAGATTGGCTCATAAGCGATAACTGAGGCAGCAACTTGTTCAGCAGTCAATCCAGCCAATGCAGCAGATACTTGAGCACCTACAAACTCAGCAGCTTTACCAGCTTCGTAAGTTTCAAGTGACTCACCACAACAGATGATTGGAAGCATACCGTTTGCAAAGATAGCTTTTGCTTTTTTGTTGATATCTTCATCAGTTTCATGGAAGTAGTCACGGCGTTCTGAGTGACCGATAACAACGTAGTCAGTACCGATTTCTTTCAAAACTTGTGGGCTAGTTTCACCAGTGAAGGCACCAGCATTTTCAAAGTAAGTGTTTTGGGCAGCAACTTTAAGGTTTGAACCTTTAGCAGCAGCAAGAACAGTTGTCAAGTCAACTGCAGGAGCTGCGATACCAGCTTCAACAAGGTCAGCTGAAGGAAGTTTTGATGCTACAGCTTCAACGAATGCTTTTGCTTCTTCTGGATTTTTGTTCATTTTCCAGTTACCAGCGATAAATGGTTTACGTGACATTTCACATACCTCTTTTTTCAATTTATTTTCTATTTATTTTATCACAATTAAACACAGCTTGCAAATCTTACTAGGATTTTAAGCCTGTTTACATGGATTAATCCTTCCAGAGATCCATAGCATTTCTGAAATCTGCAGATACCTGTGTCAACTGAGGATTGCTTGCTTCTCTCTCTGCTCTCTTAGCCTCGATTTGAGCCACACTCTTGATACCTTCATGGCGCCAGTTTCTCAAAATCGCCTGAATGTACTTCCAGTTTGGTTTGCCATTCAAAACCGCTTCACGAAGAGCTTCCTTAATCAAGTCAGCACTGGTTCCATCTTCCTTTAGTGTCTTGGTCAAATCCTCAATCTCAAAAGGAGTCAATAAGCGTCCTAATTCCTGCTGGAAGGTTTCTACCAAATCCTTAAGCTGATTTTGAGGTGTCAACTGGTCTGAACTTGAATGTGCAACTCCAAGCAAGTCATCCAAACGTTCCAAGGCTAGACTAGCATCAAAGAGCAATTCAATTTCGCCATTCAATTCGATAGTACGATACTGAAGCAGTCCCCTCTCCGTCAAATTGGAAATAGCCTGATTGACATCTGAAATTTCCTTGCCAATCCTATCAGCAATCTGGCTTGGTGACATTTCTTCTAAGCCTGTCGTATTTTGCAAATAGAAAAATTGCCAGACCAGAAAATCGTCGCTAGATGGAAAGAGTTCCTTAAAATGCAAGAGCAGGGCACTCGGTAAAACCAAGTTCCCTAATTTAAAAGCGTCTAAATATGTCATAATTCCTCTTATAAATACCCAAATGCGGATGCATCATCTTCTATTTTTCTCCAGTCAAAAGGGGTTTCCTGATAGACTGCATAGTTTACCCAGTTACTGAAAAAGAGGGCTGCTGATGAAGACCAACAAAGACAAGGTGTCTGATTAACATCATCATCCTTAAAGTAATTTTCTGGAATATGAGGATTCAACCCTGCATCACGATCTCGAAAATACTCTTTTGCCAAGGTATCACGGTCATACTCCAAATGCCCAAAACTATAAATTTCTCGTAAGTCACGACTGGCCAAAATCGAAACCCCAACCTGCTGCCCTTCGGACAATATTTCGAGATTGGTCTTATTCAGAATCTCTTCCTTAGAAATCTCCGTGTGCCGTGAATGAGGGGATACGTAGCTATCGTCAAATCCTCTGAAGAGAAGGTGCCCTTCTTTTAAAGTATCCTGAGGATAAATACCTGATAACTTACTGTCCATCTGGTATTTTTCAACCCCATAACGCAGATAGAGTCCAGCCTGAGCACCCCAACAGATATGAAGAGTCGAATAGACATGGGTCTTGGACCACTCAAGAACCTGACTGAATTCCTCCCAATAGTCCACTTCCTCAAATGGTAAATGCTCAACTGGCGCCCCTGTGATAATCATCCCATCAAAATACTCATCCTTGACTTCTGGAAAAGTTTTATAGAAGGTCTCCATGTGCTCTGAACGAGTTGTCTTAGAACGGTGACTTTCCATATAGAGAAAATCAATATCCAGTTGCAGGGGTGTATTGGCCAAATGGCGTAACAACTGGGTTTCTGTGACCATTTTCTGTGGCATGAGATTTAAAATTAAAATCTTCAAAGGACGGATATCTTGGTGGGCAGCACGTTGATCATCCATGACAAAGATATTCTCTGTCCGTAAAATCTCAACAGCTGGCAATTTTTTATCAATTCGAATCGGCATAACCCTCTCCTAACTGTACTCTTTCAGGAATAATTGCTTGTGTTTAAAGTTAAAATGAAAACACTTGTTTCCTTTATTATACTGTAAGAAGATATAGTTTTCAATTATAGTTTTTCTCTAACTAGCTATAGTCTATTTTTATATCCTAATGTAGAGAAAACAGCCCTAGGGACTGTTTTTGATTAATAATGCATCAAAACTTTGTAATCGTAGTCACCGATTTTTTCACGGCCGTTCAATTCATCCAATTCAACAAGGAAGGCACAACCTGCTACAACACCACCAAGTTTTTCAATCATCTCGATAGTTGCCTTAACAGTTCCACCTGTTGCCAAGAGGTCATCTACGATAAGAACACGTTGACCTGGCTTAATGGCATCCGCGTGCATAGTCAAGGTATCAACACCGTACTCTTTTTCATAGTCAGCAGAAATGACTTCACGTGGCAATTTACCTGGCTTACGAACAGGCGCAAAACCAATTCCCAACTCAAAGGCAACTGGACAACCCACGATAAATCCACGAGCCTCAGGCCCTACGATCATATCGATTTTCTTGTCAGTAGCATACTGAACAATTTCACGAACAGCGTAGCTATAAGCATTTCCATCAGCCATCAAAGGACTGATATCACGGAAGGTGATACCTTCCTTTGGATAATTTTCAATTGTTGCAATGTAATCTTTTAAATTCATCTTTTTCTTTCTTTCAAAGTTTTTTACTCTCTATTATAGCATATTTTTTAAGAAAGAAAAAAGGAAAAGTTAACTTCAATAATTATCTAACGATTTGACGATTTATAACTAGCCATCGCAATAAAGCCCAGTTTCTGTTTATTCTTAGCAAACATTTTATACATCGTTAAAAATTGCTTTCTATTCTCCTTTTTACAAGCATTTACACAAATTTTCAAAGTTCCTAGCCAACCTTCGTCATAAATCATACCTGATAATTTCATTAATGTCATTTCACCAGTCAATACTTTCACATCACGATAACCTGATTCTATCATCACCTGTTCCCAACCATCTTGAGTTAAAGGACCTACATTTACATGAATTGCTTGTGACAATTCCTGTCTGATAGACTCTTTAGCTTCCTTAAGAAGCACATCATGTGTCAAAAGAAGACCTTCAGGTTTTAAAACCCTTAGATACTCCATTACACATTTTTTCTTAGCTTGATCGGCTTGCATAGTCAGCATAGCTTCATTTATAACAATATCAAAACTAGCACCTTCATAAGGAAGTTTCATTGCATTTGCTCTTTCAAATCTGATTAGATGCCCAACACCTGCCGTTTCAGCAGATTTTTTAGCCACTTCTAAAGCTTGAGCATCCATATCAACAGCAGTTATCTTACAACCAAAACGCTGTGCCAACTCAATTGCTGTAGTTCCCCTATTACACGCAACCTCTAGTATTCTCTTTTCTTTTGAAAATCCTCCTTCTGCAATTAACCAATCTGTGGCACGTTTTCCACCTGGACGTAAGCGCTTTTTTCCCAATTTTGCTAAAAACTTATGACCTGCTTCTGACATTTGAACACCTCTGTTTTTTCTTCATTATAACATAAAATGATATTATCTAACAATTCTAATCTAGTTTTTGATGAACTATAATCAAACGCATACAAGCCACCATGACTATAGCATAAATTTATTATTACCTCTCTAGTTCGAATTCATACTCAATAAAAATCAAAGAGCAAACTAGAAAGCTAGGCGCAGGCAGTACTTAAGTACGACAAGCCGACGCTGACGTAGTTTGAATTTGATTTTTGAAGAGTATCAATTGCTCACGTAGTTTACTCATATAGGTTCACTAGTAGATGGTAACCACGGAGTACTTACATCTCAGATGAACGACATACTCGCCGTACCAAAAAAACGAGCACTTTCGTACTCGTTCTCTGATATAAACTACTGATTAAAGTGAGTTTACGTCAACTTTGATACCAACACCTTGAGTAGTTGTGATAGTCAAGTTTGTTACGTAAGTTCCTTTAGCTGTAGCTGGTTTTGCTTTTTGGATTGTTTCGTTGAAAGCTTTGAAGTTTTCAACCAATTTTTCAGCTTCAAATGATACTTTACCGATGATTGCTTGAACGTTACCTGCACGGTCAGCACGGTAAGTGATTTTACCACCTTTAGACTCTTCAACTGCTTTTGCAACATCCATTGTTACAGTACCAGTTTTAGGGTTTGGCATCAAGTTACGTGGTCCAAGGACACGTCCAAGACGTCCAACAAGAGCCATCATATCAGGTGTAGCGATAACAACGTCGAAGTCCAACCAACCATCGTTGATTTTCGCAACAAGGTCATCTTCACCTACGAAGTCTGCACCAGCAGCTTTTGCTTCTTCAGCTTTTGCACCACGTGCAAATACAAGTACGCGAGCTGTTTTACCAGTTCCGTTTGGCAATACCATTGCACCACGGATTTGTTGGTCAGCTTTTTTCACGTCGATGTTCAAGTTGTAAGCAACTTCTACAGTTGCGTCAAATTTTGCAAAGTTAGTTTCTTTTGCAAGTGCTACAGCTTCTTCTACGCTGTATGCTTTTGTGCTGTCGATTTTCTCAAGAGCAGCACGAAGTTGTTTGCTTTTTTTAGCCATTTTCTATTCTCCTTGTAAGTGGTTCAATCGATTTTCATCTCCCACGTCACTTCTCGAAATGATGAAGTCTTGCGGGTTTTCAGTCTATTATTTTTCTTTTCCTACTTCGTTAAGCTCCCTTGCTGTACCCAAGTACAAGCTTCAGTCACTTGCCTAGTATGAAAAGCAACTAATAGACTGCTGTGAGATTTTCTACTGTATTATTGATTAGTCAACAACAGTGAATCCCATAGAACGAGCAGTACCTTCGATCATACGCATTGCAGACTCA
>CAURHZ010000077.1:0-6474 GCA_963524345.1 uncultured Streptococcus sp. | reverse complement strand
TCGTTCACATCTAAGGGCAAATGTGGTATACTTAGGAGTAAGATTTATAGAATAACAGACAAGAAAGTGAATGGATAAGAACGTGCAGGAACCAGTGAAATTATTTCAATACAATACCCTCGGAGCTTTGATGGCAGGACTTTATGGTGGTACCATGACAGTAGGAGAATTGCTAGAGCATGGTGACCTTGGTTTGGGAACCTTGGATTCCATTGATGGGGAATTGATTGTCTTGGATGGCAAGGCTTATCAGGCCAAAGGATCAGGAGAGCAACCAGAAATTGTGGAAGTGTCGCCAGATGCCCTTATTCCTTATGCAGCAGTAGTACCGCATCAGGCAGAGGTCATTTTCCGCCAGCGGTTTGAGATGGCAGACAAGGAATTGGAAGAACGAATCGAGTCTTATTATGACGGGGAAAATCTTTTCCGCTCTATCAAGATTCGTGGGGAATTTTCACATATGCATGTGCGTATGATTCCCAAGTCGACACCAGATACCAAGTTTGCTGATGTCGCGACCCATCAACCGGAATATAGTCGTGACAATGTGGCGGGAACCATCGTTGGTTTCTGGACTCCTGAGATTTTCCATGGGGTCAGTGTGGCAGGCTACCATCTGCACTTCATTTCAGATGATTTGACCTTCGGTGGACATGTCATGGACTTTGTCATTAAGGAAGGCATTGTCGAGGTGGGAGCGGTTGACCAGTTGGACCAACGTTTCCCAGTCCAAGACCGTCAATACTTGTTTGCTAAGTTCAATGTTGACGAGATGAAAAAAGATATTGAAAAGGCGGAATAGGAGAAGAAAATGACCATTCATATTATCGTTACCATGGTGCTGTTGCTGGCTTTCTTGATAGGGAGCATTTGGTATGCCAAAAAGAAATACCAGATTAATCTAGCTGTCTTGGGCTTGGGGGCTGTTGCTTTCTTTGTCTCTTCACAGATTTTAGAAAAACTGGTGCATATCTTGGTTTTACATCCTCAAAAAGACGGTAGTACTGCCCTCTTGCAAGACCATCCGCTTGTCTATATCATCTATGGCCTAGCCATGGCAGCATTTTTTGAGGAAACTGCTCGTCTTATTTTCTTCAAATGGTTGGAGAAAAAGAGAAGTTTGGAAAAGGCAGATGCCTTGGCTTATGGATTGGGGCATGGTGGCTTGGAGTTGGTTTTCCTAGGTCTTACTAGTTTGATCAATCTCTACATCGTTCTCTCAGCAGTTCAAACGCAAAATCCACAGGTTATGCAATTGCTGTCTGAAAATATGTTGAAAACTATTCAGTCGCTATCAGTCTGGCAGATTTATTTGCTTGGTTTTGAGAGAATTTTGGCCCTAGGTTTCCAATTACTCTTGACTGTTTGGGTTTACCAAGCTGTTCGCCAGAAAAAATGGATTTATCTCCTAGCGGCCTATGGACTACATGCCTTCTTTGATCTGGCACCATCTCTTGCCCAAGTTGGCTGGTTGACCAATCCAGTCTTGGTTGAAGTTGTCCTAGCACTTGAACTTGTTCTGCTTGCCTATGGAACAAAGGCAGTCTTTTGCAAAAAATCATAAGAAAAAGGGGGAAACCTCTTTTTTGTTTAAAATAAGCCCAAGATTTTTTTAGGGTCGTCAAATGGTCTTAAAAATGGTATAATGGAATGAATTTTGTAAAAGGAAGAGTGTCATGTCAGTAAAAGAAAAAATGCTTGAAATCTTAGAAGGGATTGATATCCGTTTCAAGGAACCCTTGCATAGCTATAGTTATACAAAAGTAGGTGGAGAGGCCGATTATTTGGTCTTTCCACGAAATCGTTTTGAGTTGGCTCGCGTTGTCAAATTTGCCAATCAAGAAAGTATCCCTTGGATGGTTCTTGGAAATGCCAGCAACATCATTGTTCGTGATGGTGGGATTCGTGGATTTGTCATCTTGTGTGACAAGCTCAATAACGTTTCCGTTGATGGCTATACCATCGAAGCTGAAGCAGGGGCTAACTTGATTGAAACAACTCGCATTGCCCTCCGTCATAGTTTGACGGGCTTTGAGTTTGCTTGTGGCATTCCTGGAAGCGTTGGTGGTGCTGTCTTTATGAATGCGGGTGCCTATGGTGGCGAAATTGCCCACATCTTGCAGTCTTGTAAGGTCTTGACCAAGGATGGAGAAATCGAGACCCTGTCTGTCAAGGACTTGGCTTTTGGTTACCGCCACTCAGCCATTCAAGAGTCTGGTGCAGTTGTCTTGTCAGCTAAATTTGCCCTTGCTCCAGGAACCCATCAGGTTATCAAGCAGGAAATGGACCGCTTGACGCACCTACGTGAACTCAAGCAACCTTTGGAATACCCATCTTGTGGTTCGGTCTTTAAGCGTCCAGTTGGTCATTTTGCAGGTCAATTAATTTCAGAAGCTGGCTTGAAAGGCTATCGTGTCGGTGGTGTTGAAGTATCAGAAAAACACGCAGGTTTTATGATCAATGTCGCTGATGGAACGGCCAAAGACTACGAAGACTTGATTGAGTCTGTGATTGAAAAAGTTAAGGAACACTCTGGCGTCATTCTTGAGAGAGAGGTCCGTATTTTAGGTGAAAGCAAGTAGAAAGCTGTAGTTGAAAAGCTGCTGCTATATCATGGAAAGGGGGTGAAAGCCTATCGTCAGTGCAGAAGAATGTAGGCAGTTCAGTCTCCTACACGAGGTAGTGGCGGCCTGACAGAGCCCTGATCTGTTAATCTATGAAAAAGAAGGAATAAATGACAATTGAAAAAACCAATTATTGAATTCAAAAACGTCTCTAAAGTTTTTGAAGACAGCAACACCAAGGTTCTCAAAGACATCAACTTTGAGTTGGAAGAGGGGAAATTTTATACTCTTCTAGGCGCATCTGGTTCAGGGAAATCAACTATCCTAAACATCATTGCAGGTTTGCTAGATGCGACGACAGGAGATATTTTGCTGGACGGTGTCCGTATCAATGACATCCCAACCAACAAGCGTGACGTCCATACGGTCTTCCAATCCTATGCCTTGTTTCCACATATGAATGTGTTTGAAAATGTTGCTTTTCCACTCCGCTTGCGCAAGATTGACAAGAAAGAAATCGAGAAACGCGTAGCGGAAGTTCTCAAGATGGTTCAGTTGGAAGGGTATGAAAAACGTTCCATCCGCAAGCTCTCTGGAGGACAACGCCAGCGTGTGGCTATCGCCCGTGCTATCATCAACCAACCCCGTGTGGTCTTGCTGGATGAGCCTTTATCAGCTCTGGACTTAAAATTACGAACAGATATGCAGTACGAACTGCGTGAACTGCAACAACGATTGGGCATTACCTTTGTCTTTGTCACTCACGATCAGGAAGAAGCGCTGGCCATGAGTGACTGGATTTTTGTTATGAATGATGGTGAGATTGTCCAGTCTGGAACACCTGTGGATATCTACGATGAGCCGATCAATCACTTTGTTGCGACCTTTATCGGTGAGTCAAATATCTTGCCAGGAACCATGATTGAGGACTACTTGGTTGAGTTTAACGGCAAACGCTTCGAAGCGGTCGATGGTGGGATGAAGCCAAATGAACCTGTTGAGGTTGTTATTCGTCCAGAGGACTTGCGGATTACCCTTCCTGAAGAAGGCAAGCTCCAAGTTAAGGTCGATACCCAGCTCTTCCGTGGGGTGCACTATGAAATTATCGCCTATGACGAACTTGGAAATGAATGGATGATCCACTCGACTCGTAAGGCCATCGTGGGTGAGGAAATCGGTCTGGACTTTGAACCAGAAGACATCCACATCATGCGTCTCAACGAAACCGAAGAAGAGTTCGATGCCCGTATCGAAGAATACGTGGAAATCGAAGAGCAAGAAGCAGGTCTGATCAATGCAATCGAGGAGGAAAGAGATGAAGAAAACAAGCTCTAAACTCTTTGTAGTGCCCTACATGCTCTGGATTGCCCTCTTTGTGTTGGCACCCTTGGTCCTGATTTTCGGTCAATCCTTTTTCAACATTGAAGGCCAGTTTAGTTTAGAAAACTATAAATCTTACTTTGCGTCACAAAACTTGACTTATCTCAAAATGAGTTTCAACTCTGTACTCTATGCAGGAATTGTGACCTTTGTAACCCTGCTCATCAGCTATCCGACAGCCCTCTTTTTGACCCGTCTCAAGCACCGTCAACTCTGGCTCATGCTGATTATCCTGCCTACCTGGATCAATCTGCTCCTCAAGGCCTATGCCTTTATTGGGATTTTTGGTCAAAATGGCTCTATTAACCAATTCTTGGAATTTATCGGAATCGGTTCACAGCAGTTGCTCTTTACCGATTTCTCCTTTATCTTTGTCGCAAGCTACATCGAGCTTCCCTTTATGATTTTGCCGATTTTCAATGTCTTGGATGATATGGATAATAACCTCATCAATGCCAGCTACGACTTAGGTGCCACCAAGTGGGAGACCTTCCGTCATATCATCTTCCCTCTATCGATGAACGGGGTGCGAAGTGGGGTTCAGTCTGTCTTTATCCCCAGCTTGAGTCTCTTCATGCTAACCCGTTTGATTGGTGGGAACCGTGTTATCACCTTGGGGACTGCTATTGAGCAGAACTTCCTGACCAATGACAACTACGGTATGGGTTCAACCATCGGTGTAATTCTCATCTTGACCATGTTCATCACCATGTGGGTGACCAAGGAAAGGAGAGAACGATGAAAAAATTTGCCAACCTTTATCTGGGACTGGTCTTTCTTGTCCTCTACCTGCCGATTTTTTACTTGATTGGCTACGCCTTTAATGCAGGAAACGACATGAACAGCTTTACAGGCTTTAGCCTGAGCCATTTTAAAACCATGTTTGGCGATGGTCGTCTTATGTTGATTGTGACTCAGACCTTTTTTTTGGCCTTTCTGTCAGCCTTGATAGCGACCATTATCGGGACTTTTGGAGCTATTTATATCTACCAGTCTCGTAAGAAATACCAAGAAGCCTTTCTATCACTCAATAATATCCTCATGGTTGCTCCTGATGTTATGATTGGTGCCAGCTTCTTGATTCTCTTTACCCAACTCAAGTTTTCACTTGGCTTTTTGACTGTTCTATCTAGTCACGTAGCCTTCTCCATTCCTATCGTGGTCTTGATGGTCTTGCCTCGACTCAAGGAAATGAACGGCGACATGATTCATGCGGCTTATGACCTTGGTGCCAGTCAATTTCAGATGTTCAAGGAAATCATGCTTCCTTACCTAACTCCGTCTATCATTGCAGGTTATTTCATGGCCTTCACCTATTCGCTAGATGACTTTGCCGTGACCTTCTTTGTGACGGGAAATGGCTTTTCAACCCTATCAGTTGAGATTTACTCTCGTGCTCGGAAGGGGATTTCGCTAGAGATCAATGCCCTGTCTGCCCTTGTCTTTCTCTTTAGTATTATCCTAGTGGTTGGATATTACTTTATCTCACGTGAGAAGGAGGAGCAAGCATGAAAAAACTCTATTCATTTTTAGCAGGAATTGTAGCCATTATCCTGGTCTTATGGGGAATTGCGACTCATCTCGATAGTAAAATCAATAGCCGAGATAGTCAAAAATTGGTTATCTACAACTGGGGAGACTATATCGATCCAGAACTCTTGACTCAGTTCACAGAAGAAACAGGAATCCAAGTTCAGTATGAGACCTTTGACTCCAACGAAGCCATGTATACCAAAATCAAGCAGGGTGGAACGACCTACGATATTACCATTCCTAGTGAATACATGATTAACAAGATGAAGGACGAAGATCTCTTGGTACCGCTTGACTATTCAAAACTTGAAGGTCTTGAAAATATCGGGCAAGAGTTTCTCAACCAGTCCTTTGACCCAGGCAATAAATTCTCCATCCCTTACTTTTGGGGAACTTTGGGAATTATTTACAATGAAACTATGGTCGATGAAGCGCCTGAACATTGGGATGACCTCTGGAAACCAGAGTATAAGAACTCTATCATGCTCTTTGATGGGGCGCGTGAGGTACTGGGACTCGGACTCAATTCCCTTGGCTACAGCCTCAACTCCAAGGATACCCAGCAGTTGGAAGAGACAGTTGATAAGCTCTACAAATTGACTCCAAATATCAAGGCTATTGTGGCGGATGAGATGAAGGGCTATATGATTCAGAACAACGCTGCTATCGGTGTGACCTTCTCTGGTGAAGCCAGCCAAATGTTAGAAAAAAACGAAAATCTACGCTATGTGGTACCAACTGAGGCCAGCAACCTTTGGTTTGACAATATGGTTATACCAAAAACAGTCAAAAACCAAGATGCAGCCTATGCCTTTATCAACTTTATGTTGAAACCTGAAAATGCTCTCAAAAATGCAGAGTATGTCGGCTATTCAACACCAAACCTACCAGCTAAGGAACTGCTCCCAGAGGAGAAAAAAGAAGACAAATCCTTCTATCCAGATGCTGAAACCATGAAACACCTAGAAGTTTATGAGAAATTTGACCATAAATGGAC
>CAURHZ010000076.1:0-6479 GCA_963524345.1 uncultured Streptococcus sp. | reverse complement strand
ACCAGTTGTTTTTAAACTATTAAGAAAGTAATTCCACTATATATTCCGAAGACCCGAAATTTCATAGAGTAGCTCCCTAGAATCATGGAAAAGTAGTAAAAATAGTTGTTATCCTAGTTGATTAAAAAAATCCCTGATTTCCTCATCTTTTATAAAATAATATATAATTTTCCCCTCTCTTCTAGTGCCCAAGATGTTTTGATTGGCTAGTTTACGAAGATGGTGGGAAGTAGATGCCATACTGAGATCTAGTAAACAGGCTATATCACAGACACAGAGTTCTTCAACAGCAAGAAGATAGAAGATGATATTTATCTGTTTATTATCGGTAAATTTTGTTAAAATGCGAAGTGATTTTTGGACTTTTTCCTTTTCAAGGTAGTTCGTTGCGGTTGTAACATTTTGTTGATTTATAATATTCACTTGGCATATACTATCTTTTTTCATAATATTTTCTCCTAGCCTAATATAGTCCATAGTATGTCAAAACTGTTATTTTCAATCAGGATATATATCCCCAATCCTAAATAAACAACGGCAATAAACCATCTGCTATATTTTTCCAAAATTTCTCCAACAGAAGAGACTTGTGCCAATTTTTGGGCAGAAAAAACCAAGAGATAAATCATGACTAGAAAGGTAAGTAAAGCTACTATCAAATTTGCTAAATTTAAGGTAGTAAAATATGGAACAAAGACACCAATATTGTCAGCACCACAACTTGCAAAAGTAATCATAGCGACTAGAAATATCAGGTTTTTATTATCTTTGCGCAAACCTTCTTTGGCAATAGCTTCTCCATCAGAATCTCCTAAAAGCAAAACTTTGAGACCTAGGAAAATTGGAATCAAACCGAGTAAACCTAAAATCTCTTTACTAGGAATATAATTTAAGACAAATGCAAAAAGCAAACTTAGCAATATTAGACTAACAGAGCCTAGAAATTGTCCTAAATAGATGTTAATGATGTCTTTTCTGCTTTTTCTTTTGGCAAAAAATAACATTAGGATAATAAGTAAGTCTACGGCTGTCCCAGAATACAGGATTATTGAAGTAACAATATTTTGAATCATAAAACACCTCATTCAAATATATTTTTGAATGTATTCTAACATTAAACTTTGTAGATGTCAACTTAAAATCCACCAAAATATAGATAAGAAGTTAGTGTACCAAATATTAAAAAGCCCTGCCATCGAAATGATAGCAGGGCTTAACTTCAATATCCAGATAATATATTTATCTAAAAAAGGTACAGTTTTTATTGATTTGTAGTGCGATATAATGAGTTTCCAAAAATCAAAAATCGCTTAAAATCAATATTTTGACATCTATTGGCGTGTACTGAAACCCTTACTTAACCTCTGTAAGGATATAATTACGGTACCAGTATATCATAAATAATAACAAAATCTTGACTTTCCGAAACATAATGATTTTCCCGAAAGAAAGAGATCAACCTAAAAAATTACTTTCTTACTTATGTAATGTTTCTTTAATATAATATAGAAATAAAAAGTATGTAAATGAAAAGATTTATCACATTACTTTTAGTGTCTCTATCTACAATTTTATTAATTGCATGTTCTAACCAATCAAGCAATTCTTTAGATGGCGAATACCGTTGAATAAACGAGAGTAGAAATGAAGTTGCCTTTACCATTTCAGGTAACAAAGGAAATAGCAACAAAGGAGAGGCCGACACCTTTACAATTGATAAAGACAGTGCAACAATCGAACCGACTGGCTCTAATATCATAAACCGAAAAGAGAATTATACCTTCAAGGATGACGTATTCACTGTAGATATTTCAGGAACAAAGCAGGAGTATTACAAAAAGGATAGTGAAGAAATACAGCGACAAGTAAAACCCTCAAACTATTTGATATTCTTTATACAATAAAAACGCTTTTGTACTGACCCCAAAAGTTAGATTTTTTCTGTCTAACTTTTGGGGGTCAGTACACACCCGCATAGCGGGTATTTTTTTGTCTCGCACCTAGCGGAGTGAGACAGACTAATAGTCACATAATAAAAAATTTACTTAAAGTCAGATTTTAAATACTGTAGAATAGTTCTTTCTAAAACTTACTCCCAAATTTTTTTGCTCGTATAATTCATCAGGGGTTTGGGGATTCCCCAAAATTCAAATCATCCCAAAAAGTACATACACTTTGTGTATACAAATTTTGAGGATGATTTTGGGAGTGTGTGTATACAGACTCTGAGCTCGCAAAGTCATATTATGAGAAATCTCTCCTTCTCTATGAAATAGTCCAAAAAAACAATTTGGCTGTACTTTGTGTGTACAAATTTTTTAAGAAGATATATAAAAACGCTGCAAAAAATTTTTTACAGCGTTTCCTTATTTTAAAATCCTCATATGGCTTTCTTTTTTATGGTTAGCATCATAGTATTCCAGCATCGCATGATACAAACGAGCCTTCGTTTTATCTTGTTGTTTAATTCCATGAAGAAATAATTCTGCTCGCTTTAATTTCAATATGTATTCGCATATCTGATCAAAATCCTTATCCATATTACTTTTGAAAATAAACATCTTTTTCCTCCATCACATTAACTATTTTTTGCATCAAAATAGACATATCCATTTTGTTTTCATAGCTTATTTTCCCCACTACAGTTGCAAGACGGGCTATAGAATTGATATTCTTTCCTACCTGTTCCAATTCTTCTGTTAAAGGAACTAAACCTTCAAAAGAGACTTTATGAATGTTCAAATCTGTTCGGATTAATTTTTTTCTAGCAAACTCAGAAAAATTACGAATATTTTCTTTCCTCATACAATCATTTAATTTTTTATTTTCTTCTTCCGTCAAAAACACCTGTTTCAACACAGATTTTATTCTCATGGTCCTATCACCTCATTTTCTTATTTAGTCGTTTTACAAGTTCTTTCACTTGTTTGCTTGTCTTCTTTTCATATTCTATCATCAGCTCAACGCAGTAGTGAAATATCCTTACATTATCCAAATCTTCACTTTCTTCTGCTATTCTTTCTAACTGACGTAAGTTATTGATAATTCTTCTAACTTGAAATATAAAGTCATGATAAGATTCAAAATCAAATTGAAGATAAATAGGCGAACGTTTAAACAACATTTTTCTAGCATAAGAGGAAAAACTTAGATGGTTTGTCATTTCAATCAAGTTATTCACTATTTCATTTTGCTCTTCAGTGATATAACATTTTTTTAGAACAGTCCGATATCTACTCATTTATCATATACTTCTTTCTGGCATTTTCATGAGCAATTGCTTTGCACTCTAGCATCCGTTCCTGCTTTAAATTCTCCATAGACTTAAATAAATACGCCAAAGGAGAAGTCGCATCCTCAGGAATCCGTTCAATCATGCTAATGACTTCATCACTTGTTACATATCCACTAGCTAAATACTCGCCTATCTTCATCTTCTGAGCATGTGTTAAAGTGTAATTGTTAGGATACAAAAATCTATCATTGTACTTATAAGAAATAGATTCTAACAAAGAATAATATTTGGGTGGAATATAAGTTTCAGGCTTTCTAGAACTATTATCCAGTATATTCTCAATCTCTTTCTTATTCTTACTCTTGTTCTTAATCTCTTGCGTTACATTATCATTTTCATCCGTTACTGTAACGTTACAGTCTAAAACGAGTTGTGGCTCGCCTGTAATTAGTGCTTTTTGTTTTTGTCTATGACGAGCAACACGTTCCCTAGTTTGTTTTCTAATCTTTTCTAGACCGTCTATATTCTGATGTTTCTCCCATTTTGGAATGGTAATAGCGCCATCTATGATTTCTATCATGCCAAATTCTTCAAACATACTGAGAGCTAATTTTACAGATGTAGCCTTTCGTCTAAACACTGTTGAAAGCATCTCTTCTGTGTAATAAACCTTGTTCCCTAGACTTAATATGCCACTATTATTTTGCTTTCCTGCAAGTACCAGAATTTTGAACCATATTACAATAAGAGTATCTCCTTCTGGCATTGACTCTATTAATTGAATTTTTTCATCATCAAATATATCTGTTGTTATCTTGATCCACTGAACACCATTCATACGAATACCTATCTTTCATATTGCTTCAACCATCTTGTTACTGCTCTTTTATCGTATAAAGTCACTCCATCAATCACCATGGTTGGCATTCCTTCTTTCGTCCATTTTTGGATTGTAGTCGTAGATACATCTAACCACCTAGATAGACCTGACATACGAACCATAGGTTTATAAAGTTCTTTATCTTCAAATACTCTTGCCACAGCATTTGAAATCATCTCATCATAATGAACACGTAATTGCTTCTCTAATTCTTTAGGAAGCTGGACAACTAAAGTAGTTTCCGACATAAATTCACACCTCATTTCTAAATTAAATAAGCTCCGAAACTATTTAATTTGTTATTCATTTTGAATTATATATCCTTTTTGAATTTTTGTCAAGCTTTTTTATTCAAAAAGAATAAAATGTGTTATAATGATAAAAAGGAGGTTCTTATGACCAATCATATTACTAAACTAATAGAAGATAGCGGAAAAAAATTGACAGAAATTAGCGAAGCTACAGATATAGCCTATCCTACACTTTCTGGATACAATCAGGGGATCCGCAAACCTAAAAAAGATAATGCGGAAAAATTAGCAAAATACTTTAATGTTTCCGTCGCTTACATTATGGGACTTGATAGCAACCCACACGCTCCATCAAATCTTAAAATTGTTACAGATAGTTTCAAAACATCTAAAATTGGTTCTGTAACACCTTTTAAAAGCGATATGGAGAAGTTAAAGAAAAGTATCGAATTTGGCGAAAGGGCATTAACACTACCACTTGATGATAGTTTTTCAGATGAATTTCGTCATATATTCTCAGAATACCTAGCTGAGAAAAACAAACGTTTTATGTCTGAGTTTATAGACTATATGAATCACCAAAATAAAGATTCTAAAGTTTGGCAAAGCTGGATTAAAACAGACGAATACGCTATCCGCCAAGAAGATAGAAAAAATAGATAGACACTCATTTCTCAATTACATAAGCTCCGAAAACTTAGATACGGAGAAAAAATGTCTATACACAAATACAAAACAAAAAAAGGAATCCTATACTGTGTCAGCTTTTACATTGGCTTAGATGCTTATGGAAAGAAAAAAAGGCACTTAAAGAGAGGGTTCAAAACCAAAAAAGAGGCAAAATTGTACGAAGCTCGTTTAGAAGCTGGTGTCGTTGCCCCCACAGTAAGTACCGACAAACCTAACCCCAAAGTCACTTATAAAGAACTTTATCAAGAATGGTTTAATGCCTATGTTGGTACCGTTGAAGAAACAACTTCTTCCCAAACTAAGAATATCTATCGAATACATATTCTACCAATATTTGGCGATAAATTTATTGACCAAATCAGTCCTTTAGACTGTCAAAACTTTATTACACAAAAATCTCAGACTTTCAAAAATATCAAACAGATAAAATCCTATACCTCAAAAATTTTTGATTTTGCAATCAACATGAACTACATTGATCGAAATCCAATGAAGAATGTTATCATGCCTAAAATCAAAAAAACTAGATCAGATAATTTTTGGTCACTGGAGGAATTACATCATTTCCTTGATATAGTGAAAGAAACCGAGCCATTTAAACATTTTGCTTTATTTAGACTGCTTGCATTTAGTGGACTACGAAAAGGGGAGTTATACGCTTTAAAATGGGCTGATATTAACTTTGACAGCAATCTATTGAACATAGATAAAAGTCTAGGAAGAATTGACGGTAAAGCGATTGAAAAGAGCACAAAGAATGAATCTTCAGTTCGTACAATCTATCTTGATGATGAGACAATCGATATTATTAAGCAATGGAGAAATTTCTATCTGAAAGAACAATCTCAGCTTCCTCTTACAAAGCTGAATATTAGTGATGAATATATGTTCTCTTACATATCAAGTAATGACAAAATTGAACCTTTGCATGCTGACTACATTAATAATGTGCTGAATCGAATTATTAAAAATCATAAATTAAAACCAATTAGCCCACATGGGTTCAGACATACACATGCAACACTTATGTCTGAAATTGGAATCGATCCTTCTAATACATCAAAACGTCTCGGTCATGCAAGCAGTCAGGTGACATTAGATGTCTATACTCACACCACAAAAACTGGTGAGAAAAACTCTATTGACAAATTTGCAGACTATCTCAATAAAGCAAAATAAATCATGATTTTAAAAATTTAGAAGAGGTTATCAGAAGGTTATCACAAAGCTATTTGAGCTCAAAAATCGACAAAAAAGCACTTTGCAAAATTTTTGCAAAGTGCTTTGAAACGTTGATATAATCGTATTGATTAACGTTTTGAGAATTGTGATGCTTTACGAGCTTTCTTAAGACCTGGTTTCTTACGTTCAACTTTACGTGAGTCACGTGTAAGAAGTCCTGCGCGTTTCAATGAATCGCGGA
>CAURHZ010000075.1:0-6538 GCA_963524345.1 uncultured Streptococcus sp. | reverse complement strand
AAAAGAATTGCTATAAGTCCCAATCCCCAAAATAATACGTCGACCTTCCACTCGCTCCAAGGACTTCCCTTACCACACAATCCTCCAAGCTCAAAATGGTGATGGACAGGTGTCATACGGAAAATACGTTTACCACCAGTCAGTTTGAAATAGCCGACTTGCATCATGACTGAAGTTGTTTCAAAGACATAAATAATTCCGATAATCAAGAGAGTCCATTCTTGGTGGAGAGCCATAGAGATAGCTGCCAACATTCCACCGAGAGCCAAACTTCCCACATCCCCCATAAAGACCTTGGCAGGCTTATGATTAAAGACGAAGAAGCC
The DNA here is from genome assembly GCA_963524345.1 of uncultured Streptococcus sp. Lineage (GTDB taxonomy): Bacteria > Bacillota > Bacilli > Lactobacillales > Streptococcaceae > Streptococcus. The sequence continues at coordinate 6,212 of CAURHZ010000075.1, read as the reverse complement.
GAGCAAGCCACCAATCATGGCTAGAATCACCAGAAGAATATCCATCTGACCTTGCACATAGGCAATAACTCCATAGGCAGACAAACTAATCACAACGGAAATACTAGCTAGACCGTCAATGCCGTCTGTCAAGTTGACTGCGTTTGAAAAACCAACTAGCCAGAAAAGGGCAAAGACAATATAGAAAATCCCTAGATGCACTTGGTAGCCAAAGACTGAAAGCATATCGCCACCGCGCTCATAGAAAAGGTAGAAAATGACACCACCTAGAAGCTGAAGAGCCAATTTCTGTTTGGGATTAAGGCCCTCATTGATTTTACGGAAGACCTTGAGGAAGTCATCTAAAAATCCGATTAAACCATAAAGAACCAAGATGAACAAAATCATTCCCACATTATTGCTGAGTTGGTTACTAAATAAGGCAAGCAAGAAGGCAACTAAAACAGAAGCAATTAAGAAAACCAAACCTCCCATTGTAGGAGTCCCAGCTTTTGCCTGGTGCTGTTTGACATCCTCATGCATCTGCTGACCTGTAATTTGCGCCTTTCGATAAAATTGGATAAAGGCCGGAATTCCTACTAAAGTTAGTAAAAATGTCACAATTCCAGCACTGATGGAAATAAACATATTAGTCTCCTAAAGTTAATTTAATTTTTTTAATGTTTTTGATAGCTGTATTGGTCCGAACATCTTGCTTCTGAACGACGGAACCTGAACCTTCAAATTCCAGTTCAATATCCAACCATTTAGCAAAGGTCTCGGCAGTCTCTTTTTTCCAGCCATACATGTCTGGAATTTCTTCTATCTTATCCGATAAAAGGAGAACTTGTTGGTTTGGTGCAAGATTGGTCCCCTCTTCTACAGATGATTCTTTAATCTTTGTTCCAGTACCGACAACGATTGGTTGCACAATGTTGCGGCGTAAGGCTTCCGCCAACTCACCAGGTGAAATATCCTTGATGCTAGGCATTGCATAAGAAGACTCTGTCGTAACTTTATCTAAATTCTTGGCTGGAGATTGAAGATTGAGAGATTCTTTCATAGCTGAAGCCCGCTCCAAGATTGGGTTGGCAAATTCCCCCAACTGGATACCTGAATAATGTTCAGGTTGTTGAACCGTTACATACAAGATAAAATCAGGATTTTCAGCAGGGTTCATAGCCACAACCGAGAAAATGTAGTTGGTAGAACCAACCAAGTAGCCTCCATTTTTCTCGTCAGCGATTTGGGCTGTACCAGACTTGAGGGCTACATTTTGACCTGGAACATTGACAGTTGCTTTTCCTGTACTATGATTATACATAGTTCCATATCTAGGATCCGTTCCTACCAAGACCATGTGAGTCCGAGTTTGGCCAGCCGCATCTTTCGAAACGGGATTCCCTACAATTTCTTTTTGAGATCTACGAACGGTTTGATCATTTGGATCATACAAGGCCGTAATAAATTTAGGCTCTAGCATGACGCCATCATTGGCAATGGCAGTAAAGGCACGTAGCATCTGGGTCTGCGTTACAGAAATCCCCTGACCAAATGCACTCATGGCAATATTGACAATATTATCTGCAGGCAATTGACCTGTGTACTCATCAGTCAGACCAAAACGCGTCGGCACTCCAAACTTAAAGCGGTTTAGATAATCCAACCAAGTAGCATCTCCCATTTTTTGTTCAAGTAGACTCATTCCAACATTACTGGAGTGAGCGAAACCTTGTGAGAAAGTCATCATCCCACCAGTAGTCAAACCATCATTAACATCCCAATCTCGAATCGTCGCATCCGCTATTTTTAATTCACTGCTATTGAAGTATTCTCCACTTGGGAAGGTATTATTATCAATAGAAGAAGCTAACGTCATAACCTTCATGGCTGATCCTGGTTCATAGTTACTTTGATAAAGAATGTCACGCCAAACAAAGTCTTTTGTAATGCCATCCTTAGTATCGGCATTAAAGGTAGGCCTTTGAGTCGTGGCGAGGATTTCACCTGTCTTAGCACTGACCAAGGTAGCTGTCATGTACTTGCCTTTTACCTTTTCTTGAAAGGCATCCATCTGTGTTTCCATGAAGGACTGCAAGGGACTTGAAAGAGTGGTATAAACATCCTTGCCATCCACAGTCTGCTGCGATACCTGTTCTGTACCTGGTACGATATTTCCTACACGGTCTTTTTCATAGGTAATAATACCGTCTGTCCCAGCAAGAATGCTATTTAACGAACTCTCCAGACCAGAAGTTCCTAACAAACTCTTACTGCCATCCTCATTTTCATGGAGTTGGGCCAAGCCAATAAAACTAGAAGCAAATTGGCCATTTGGGTAGCTTCTGTTAGGGCTAGTTGTAAAGTCAATCCCTTCCACACTAGCATCTTTCAAGTCTTTTTTAATCGCCATCATATTGGCATAGGTAATCCCATTTCCTTTTGCTCCAAAAGAAACTTGGGTCAGATTTGGTTGAGCTAATTGCTCTTTCACATAAGCTTCATCCATATCCAAATACTTATGGAAGACTTCAGCTACCTTATTAAACTGCGAATCCTCTACATAAAGAATTTTACCCGTTGCTGACTTGTATTTTTTATCAATAACAGCATAGACATTATAAGAGGTCGCATCTTCAGCGATAGGCACTCCATTTCGGTCATAGATAGTCCCGCGTTTGGCAGGTACTGTTCGAGTTGTTTGGTGAACCTTTTTAGCCTCTTTTACCAAGTCAGTACCAAATATATTACCTTTTGCGATAATATACGCAAAATTGGCCAAAAAGAGGGCGAAAAGGGCAACAGCTACAAAGCTGAGGTACTTGCCAACTATCCTACGGTTTTTTGCTGGAGATTTACGATTTTTTATCGCAAATCGGGTTATTTTTTCTGTCCATTTCATATCTTACTCCGCTGTTCGGATATTTTCATTATTCAATTTCAAATCTTTTTTATCTGCAATCTCTTTCAAGCGCTCTGAACGAATCAATTCGTTCACTTCCTGCTTGGCATCGTCCAGCTCTGTCTTCTTTTCCTCTATCTGCGCATTGATTTTTGTCAAATCACTTTGCACTTGCAAGAGCCGTGTCTGCATAAAGATAATGCTCACTGCTAAAACGAGAGCCGTAAAAGCGATGGAAAGATAAAAAGCCTTCTCCACACGTGAGAATTTTTTTATACGATTCTGCAAGAATTGACTGGTTGTTTCTTTCTTATCTACCATTTTTTCCTCTTACTTGTGAATTTTTCTGGCCACGCGCAACTTGGCAGAGTGCGAGCGGTTATTGGCTTCTAATTCTTCTGCACTTGGCAAGATTGGCTTACGGGACACCAATTCCATCTTGGGCTTGAGATCATCTGGGATGAAAGGCAAGCCTTTTGGAACTTCAACCGTTGAAGCTTCCTTGAACAATTGCTTGGTCAAGCGGTCTTCTAGTGAATGGAAGGTAATCACTGAGATTCTACCATCTAGAGCCAACATCTCCATAGCCTGCTGGATAGATTCATCTGCCGCCCCCAGTTCATCATTGACTTCAATTCGAATAGCCTGGAAAATCTGCTTGGCAGGATGGCCCTTCTTCTTGAGCTCCTTGGCAGGTTTGGCCGACTTGATAATTTCTGCTAACTCAGTCGTTGTCTCGATTGGCTTGACTTCACGTGCTTGTTCAATCTTACGCGCAATCTGTTTAGAGAATTTATCCTCGCCATACTTAAAGAAAATACGAACCAAGTCATGATAGTCGTAGTGATTCACCACTTCATAGGCTGTCAGACTAGCATCCTGATTCATGCGCATGTCCAGTGGCGCATCCTTTTTATAAGAAAAACCACGCTCTCGCTGGTCTAGCTGAGGACTAGACACTCCCAAGTCATAACAAATTCCATCAATTTCCTGAACACCAGCTTCGTGCAAACGTGTCTGTAAATGACGGAAGTTATCCTTGATAAAGGTCACCATTCCCTTTTCAATGTAAGGTGCCAAACGTTTTTGCGCATTGTCAATGGCATTCTGGTCCTGATCAAAGGCATAGAGATGGCCTTTTTCACTTAATTTACTTAATAAATATTCGCTATGGCCCGCTCCACCCAAAGTCGCATCAACGTAGATACCGTCAGGCTTTACGTCGAGCATATCAATCGTTTCGTGGAGTAAGACCGTTACATGATGAAATTCTTTTGTCATATCTTATCTATTTTACCACAAATCTGACTAGCTTGCACTAGTCAGACAAATAGGCCAAAAACAAGTAAGATTTCTTTAAGAAATATGTCAAATATGCTTGACATCTACTCCATAGAAGAATATAATATAGTCAAATATATACGACACAAATCAGAAAGGAGTCCAGATGAATCGTGTGAAAGAATTTCGCAAGGAACTGGGCATTTCCCAGCTCGAACTCGCCAAGGATATCGGTGTCTCGAGACAAACCATCAATATGATTGAGAACGACAAGTACAATCCAACTCTGGAACTCTGTCTCAATCTCGCCCGCAGCCTCCAAACTGACCTAAACAGTCTCTTTTGGGAGGATAATTTTTAAAAAAGGAGCCAACTCATGAAAAAAGAAACCTTTACTGAAAAACTGATCAAACGCACATACGGCATTTCTGAGCCCCTTGACGAATACAAGCGGCGCGAGGCCGATCGTATCGGTAACCAAGTCTTTATCATCCTCTTTTATCTGATGATTTTCGGAAATCTTATTCCACTCGTTCTAGCCTATAAATTTCCTCAACTAGTGGCTCTGGTCTATCCTCCTCTGATTTTAGTGATTGCCCTCATCGTTGCTAGCTATCTCACCTACCAAATGCAAAAAACAGGGATTACAACTATTGAACCAGATATGCTGAGTAAGAAAGAAAGCAAGCAACTACACTACCCTGGTCTGAAAGCAGGTTTGTTCTTTGGTCTATGGATGTTTTTTATAACTCCTCTTCTCCATATACTCATAGGTGAAGGTCCGGACTATTTTCATTCTCTTCTCACTATAAGAAATGGTGTATCAAGCATTCTCGGTTCTATCTTCTTCGGAGCGAGCATACAGTTCCTCATCTCCCGTCGCATTGAAAAAGCTAAAAAAGAGCAAGATGAGGATTAGGAGGTGCCCTATGAAATCATTACTAACTTTACTTACCTATCATCTTTTGTTCAGTTCTCTGTTCATCTTCATCATCGTTTCAGGGAACTTGCCAATCGACGAGACATTCCTCGTGCTAGTCTTTATTCTAGCACTTAACAAAGTACTGACTTATCTAAAGATTGACTCCCCAAAAACGCGCACACTTAACTTAGCACTATACTTTATGATTCTATCTTTTCCACAACTGATGCTCATATCAAGCGGTTGGAAATATTATTTACTGTTCACTATCGCTAGCCTTTCTTCTATCATTTATCTTTATTATCTCTATCAATTCGTAAAAGAAAGTCAGTAAAACCGCTCATTTAGGAGGTTACCAGCATGAAAAAAGAAGACTTAACCACTCGCCTACTCCGAAATCTCTTTCATATTCAAGGCCCTTTTGATGAATGTCGGCAAGAGATTATCTACAAAGCTTGTGCCCGTTCCATGGTCCAAATCGTTTATTCTTCCTTCTTCCTCTTCTTGTTTTATCTATTATTTGGACGCTTCATAGAGGTGGTTCGCTATGCCATGCCCTACATTTACTCTGGACTCATTTTTTTCATTACTTTAAAAACTCAAAGAGCCGTCAAAGAACTCCATCTTGAAAAAGATGACAAGTCAGAAATCATCCTCAAAACCTACAGCAAAGCCCAAATCAAATTTCGAAGCTGGGTTGTATTTATCGGTCTTCAGATTGGCCTCTTTACCCTACTCATCTTTCATAAAGTCTTCGTTCAGCAGATGTCCCTTCCAGATTTTGTGAAGTTGCTCATGCAATTCGATAAAAGTGTTCCTTTCCTGATGTATGGTCTGATTATCGGTAGCATTTTTGGAACCCTGACATACGGATTTCTATCACTACAGGAGGAGAAAACTCCTAAAAATACCAAACAGAAGGAGAAAAGCAAGCAATGACTTCACTATACGATTTTTCAGTCTTAAACCAAGACCATCAAGAAACTCCACTAGAGACCTATCGTGGTAAGGTTCTCTTGGTTGTCAACACTGCTACTGGATGTGGTTTAACGCCCCAGTACCAAGGACTTCAAGAACTCTATGATCGCTATCAAGAACAAGGTTTTGAGATTTTAGACTTCCCTTGCA
>CAURHZ010000074.1:0-6562 GCA_963524345.1 uncultured Streptococcus sp. | reverse complement strand
CTTGAACAAATCAAGCAATTGCAACCTAGCCAACCAGAAAAACCAGTTGAACCGAAACAACCTGAAAAACCAATTACTTCTTCAAGTCCTGAAGAAGGGGTTAAAGAGCTTGTCTTCCAACTCCCAAGTTTGGATATTGTCAAGAAGGTGATACCATTCAAGACTATCCGTCGCGAAAATCCAAACTTAGATAAAGGTAAAGAACAAGTTCTAGCAGAAGGTAAAGACGGCCTGCTAGTTGAGTACGTCGAAGTAGATGGTGGCAATCGTAAGGTTGTCCAAACTGAATCAACTCCAGCAAAAGACAGAGTGATTGAAGTCGGGACTAAACAAAGTTCTGTAGGAACAGAGACACCACCAGTTGTGACTCTCCCTGAGTATGTTCTACCTAGAGAAACTGAAAAACCAGCTCCTGCAGTTGTAACAGAAGATTCACCAAGAAAAGATGAAAAAGCACCTGTTGCTACTACAGTTAAACAAGACAAGGAAAAACAACTCCCAGAAACTGGAGAGCAAGAAGCAGATGCCTTCTTATTCTTGGCTGCTATTACTTCAATATTGTCTCTACTCATCTTCCAAAAGAATTTCAAAGACTAATTAAAATCTTTACTTAATTCTTTTCAATGATTCTAGTTCCCCCAAAGAGAAGGCCAGCCGGTCTTCTCTTTTTCTATATATAAATCAAAGAACTTACATAAATTTATATGTATGTCTTAGTATATATAAAACAGAATGATTATTGAACTGGCCCCAAAAAGTTAGACAGAAAAAATCTATCTTTTGGGGTGCAGTTCATTCTATCTTTGACTGGGCAGAAGAACTTTAGTATATAGAAGCTAATAAAGTTGCAAAAATATTAAGAAGAATAAAGGCCACTAAAAAGATTCAACTTGCAGAGTCAAAGAGAGAGGAAGATTTATATCTAACTCATGAACAACTCCAAGAATGGTTCTCAGCATTTCAAGAAGATTTAGATAATGATAAAATAACCCTTAAAGATTATGTCCTATTTTATCTCACTTTTTTCTTAGACGATAGAAAATCCGAAACATATGCTCTTCAATGGAAACATATCGATTTTTCAAAATCACAGATTCAGCTAATTCAAGCTTTAGATAGATATGGACAAGTAAAACTTACTAAAGGAAACAAGAAAACTATTTTCTCTATTTCTAATGACTTACTTCAGTTTCTTACCTCTTGGAAAGAGCAACAAAAATATGAACTGGCAAAGTTTGGCATCATCAGTAATCCAGAACAATTTGTTTTTACATATGTCGACACAAGAGGAAACATCAACAAACCTTTACATGCTGACTATCTAAACAATAAAATGAAAAGCATCAGAAAGCGACATAAAGAGCTGGAACATGCTACACCTCATAAACTGCGACATACAGGAGCAACGCTTGCTAAAGAAGCAGGAATGAGCTTAGAAGCTATTTCTGAGGCTCTAACACACAGTGACACAGGAACAACACAGATTTATGTAAATACCTCTAATGTAGTTCCTATGACAGTAGGTGAATTTGCTTTAAAGTCTCTAAAACAATAAGGTGAAAATAAGGTGAACTTTGAGGTAAACTTTTTAAAAAAACACGAAAAAAGCACCCTATGGGTGCTTTGAAACGTTGATATAATCGTATTGATTAACGTTTTGAGAATTGTGAAGCTTTACGAGCTTTCTTAAGACCTGGTTTTTTCTACATCATGATATTTATGGTAAATTATCACTAAGATCAAGTAATTTTAAGAGATAAATCCTCAATTTTTACATATATAACCCTTTTAAAAATCGAGAGGTTATCAAAGGGTTATCACTTTTTTAGTTTTCGGAGCTCATGTAGTTGAGAAATAACGATTTATTTTTCTTCGTTTTTCTTCGTTTTTCTTCGTTTCATTAATTAAAGGTGAAATGATGTATAATACAAATCACATTCCCATACAAACAAATAAATTGCAAAACTATAAAGCGAATGAATTTCATGAATTTAAAAGTAAGATTACTTTCTAAATTCACTAATTAGTAACTATGTTTTCTTCGTTTTTCTTCGTTTTTCTTCGTTTTTATTTCATTTCTAATTTATAGTATTGACTGCGATCTTTCGTACTTGTCCCATACCATGTTAAAATGCCTTTTGCTCTCAACGTTTTCAATAATTTGGACGAGTAAGAAACACTCCTACCTAAGAACTCTGCTACTTTTTTAGTTGTCATAGGTTCTGCTGTATTGTACATATACTGTATCAATAGTTTTTCATCAACACTTAAATCACTATAATCTCTAAGTTTACTTTCCAAAGAATCACGCGTTCTCAATGTTCTACTTGTAATACTGTTTTCTAATGTTAAAACTACTTTGTTACCTGGTTCAGAGTAACACGGTTCATGGAGAAAAGCAGATTCCATTTCAGAATAGATTCGTTTTACTCCCTCATTCATTTCTCGGACCCATCCAAATTCAGTTAAGGTACGAGCTATACGCGGATTTCTAGAAAAACGTTCATGTCTTATATTCTCAACAGTTACAATATTCGGTAGTTTTCCTGGGCTATGAATCTCTAAACGATTATCAAACATCAATACCCTGATATGATCTCCGTATACTGAATAATTCCTGTGGGTTACTGCATTTACAATTCCTTCAAACCAGGCAAATTCAGGATATTCTGGAAGTATCTGAAATCTACCATCACTATCTAGATACTGAAACTCTCGTAGCTGGGTTCGAATAAAATCTCTAACTTTAACAATTAATTTAGGCAATGCATCATCAAATGTTACTTCCTTAATAACATTAAATTCACTTCCTGTACCTACATCTACCCCATCAAATCGTTGAAAACGAACACGTGCTTGAGGGAAAAATGCTGAAGGATACTTACCAAAGATAAGAATAGCCGCCTTTGTTAATTTACCATTGATAAGAAACCTTCTTGCCTTTAATATCTCCTCAGTTGAACGTTCTGAAATATCAAAATGGTCCTTAAAATCCTGAACCAATAGTTCATCAATATCATCTAATGTGGCATCTTCAATGATTTCATCTTCAAAGAAACGCTGTCCCTTATCATAACTAAGTTGTATACGTTGCTCATAACTCAACTTGACTGATTCGTCTCCCTGTCGTAGATAAACTTCATCATTTGGAGCGGCAATCACTCGATTCGATGATAATTCAACTGAGATAAGCAAAATCAGGTCGTCTTCTCCCTTATGATTGATCACAGGTATTTCCTCAAAAGATAAATCCAACGGTGTATCCCGCATCTCTCGGTCTATCTTTTTGAAATCATCAATCGGATAGGCTTTCCCATCCTTAAAACCAGTGATAATATTATGCTGCTTTTCATCTTCAATCCCGATAATCAACTGACCTCCGTCAGCATTAGCAAAGGCAATCAAGTGCTTAAGTAGTTCTTGTGGCTTCTTTCGTGCGGATTTCCGATCCAAATATTGATTTTCCGGCGAGAATTGCCAGTAATTAAAGTCATATTTCATTTATTTTCTCCTAATTTTTGGTTAAATAATAATGATTATTCTGCATTCCTTACTGAATCTGTTTTTCTTAAGATAATAGGCTAGGTGTTTCATTATGATGAGGGCGAGCACACTTTTCAACCTTAATATATAAATCCTTTAGAAGATTGATACTTATCAATACTGCTTCATCAGCATTTAATTTTTTTTATTTAGTTGTTGATTTAATATTTTCTAAAATAATATCTTTAACAATTTTCAGATCCGCTTCAATTTTCTTAATATCCGTTCTTATATAATTAATCAATTCTTTACTAGATACATGTTTTTTTATATGAGCATAATCATAATAATCTTTTTTACCATATGTTTTCCATTTTTTTCTTGAAGATGATTTTTCTAAAATTGGATTATCCTCTAGATTGAAATTATACAAACAAGTTTTCTCTTTTATACTATCACATATTCTTTCTAAATCACCTAATTTTGCTTTATCTTCAAGAGAAAAATTAACCTTATGTCTATACTGTTTTCCTTGTATCTGAATATCAAATGATGACGTAGTACCTTCGATAGGAAGATAAATCCCAAAATGATGAGCTCCTCTTATCCTACCAGAGTATGTTTTATATTCTAAATCAGAAATCTTATTCTCTAAATTCGCATAATGAATCTTCTCGACAACAGACCTTAATCTCATACCTTCAAGTACTTTATTATTACACTCTTCTAAAAAGTATGATTCGCCATAACTTATCTTTTCAATAAACTCTTTCACATTCTTCATATATTCAACATAATCTGTTAAGAATAATCTAAAAGTCTCATCTACTTTATCAAGTAAATCACTATAATATTCAATTAGCTCACCATAACTTCTTCTAAACCAACTATCAGGTAGTTCAAATTCAGGTTTAACTAAACTAAGAAGTATCCCTTTAGCATTAGAATCTTTTTCAGAATAACGAATTAATTGACTTTTGTCTGGTAAAGACTTAACCTTATTTTCTATAAAAATAACATGAGTCCTTCTATCCTCATCAATAACCTCGATAGTTAAATCAATCGAATTTTTTTCTCTGTAAACCTTTAAATCTGTATATTTTTTATTAATATCAATAACATTACTAAAAAACTTATGATTAATAAATTCAGACTTCTCCAGAACAACAGCAAATAGATTGCTATGATATAATTCTAAATTACTTAGTGACAGTTGATAATTAAGTGTATTTTCTATTTTATTCCTAAGTGTTAGTAACTCATTATAATTTTCCATTTAACAACTCCTTTACTATGATAATTAATGTAATGTACTTGTTTTTATTATATCATAAGATAAATTAATCAGTTTATTGAAAATTAAATTTAAATAAAAGAAGACAAATACACTTTAGACAACGTATTCATCTCCTTATTAAAACTTCGAATTTAGGTAAACTATTTATTAAATCAATCGTTTGGATAGATATATTAATAATTCTCAATAGCAAATTGAAGATATACTTTTCATCATCACTATAATCATTTGGATCATCAGTGATTCCAGATTTTTTATCAGTTTTAACTTGATACTGATCTATAATCCATCCAATAGCAGAGTACCCATTTACAACATATTCATAGGCTTTTTCAGGAATATTACTAATTCTGATATAAATTACATAACCTATACCATCCATTTCTTAAAATCCTTCAGATATCTTGATTTTATTATTAACTTTTCTTAAAGGTAAAACAAGACCCACATATATCCCATTTTAATCAATAGAAAATATATACAGAAAATCAATGAAATTCTATTTTTTGCCACAGTATAATAAGGTTAACTAGTCTTGTAAAAATTATTTTATCGTCATATCTGAGAATTAATCAGCTATTTCATAAAAATCATCAATCTTTGGCTGAGACACATTTGTCACAATCATAAATAGCATATAGTTCTTGACATATAGTATAATATATGAAAAAATACTTACTGGAGGTTGATAATATGACTGAAAAAATCAAAAACTGGGTTAATATTTGCGTTTTGAAAAATCAAGAAATTTTATTACTTAATAGACAGCACGATAATTTTCCTGGCTGGATTCCACCAGGGGGAAAAGTTGAATTCCCTGAAAGTTTTTTTGAAGCTGCACTACGGGAGCTTAAGGAAGAAACTGGACTCACTGCATTAAATCTTGAATTAAAGGGAATTTCAGGCTTTACTAATTCAATTGGTAATGAGAGATTTGTCTTCTATGACTTTTTATGTACTCAGTTTACTGGTGAACTAAGCACATCTGATGAAGGTGAGCCAAAATGGTGGAATCTAAAAGATATTGATAAAATACCAATGCAAGATGATATAAGAAAAAGGATACCGCTTTATTTAAGAAAAGGAAGCTTTGAAAGTATTAACTACTGGGATAATAATAAGAAATGCATTAGTGAAAACAAAACAATTTTATTTGACTAATATTCTCTACGGTATAATCAAATACAAAAGTCTCAATCCATTAGTAATTTTTGTATACTTTAGTACTCAATTTTATTGGTACTGAAGTATCGTTCAATTGATAACTTTTTCTCCCCTTTTCCTTTAGCCCAGTTCAACAACACTAATATAATTTTCGTTTCTCATATTTATAACTAATTAGTGTGTGTACATATATTCATAAAATATCATTAATGTACTCTTACTTTTCAGCAATTCTAATTTTTCCAAATTAGAAGCTTTCAAAAAGTTCAGCATTTATTTTATAATGATAAATTGTAAAATATAGTGCAACAAAAACTCATAGCGTTTCATGAGCCTACTGAAAAAGTCATCAAATTGATGGCTTTTTTGTTATACTAGAGATGAGGTGAAATAATGCTTGATAATCAGTTAAGTATGGATGTCAGTCCTTATTCTAGTTTGTATGATATCGTTGTTCCTAAAACCCACTTTTTACGTCAGCTAACTGAACTCTGTGATTTTAGATTTATCTATGATGAACTAGAAAAGAATTATCGTCCCGATTTTGGGCGTAAAGCTTATTTACCGATTATGATGTTCAAATATCTCTTGTTAAAAGATATTTATAAGTTATCAGAT
>CAURHZ010000073.1:0-6582 GCA_963524345.1 uncultured Streptococcus sp. | reverse complement strand
ATCCTATTCTACTACAGGGTGAAAAGTGAGAAAAATGATTTTCTATTTGAAGACCTTGACCTAGAAGAGTGTATCCAAGATCTTTTGGAGAACTTTGATCCCTTGCTCAAAGAAAAGAATTTTACGATTAAGTTAGAGAACATACAAGGAACCTGCTACACCGATCAACGCAGTTTTGGATTTATCCTGTCTCAAATACTAGCCAACGCCCTTAAATATAGCTCTGACAAACCAGAACTCAAGATTTCTATGTCAAGTGACAAGGGGCGCAAAACCCTGATTATTAGGGATAATGGGTGTGGAGTTAAAGCTTGCGACCTCCCTCATATCTTTGAAAAAGGATTTACAGGTGATTCAGGAGAGACAAGGAAAAAATCAACAGGCATGGGGCTCTATCTTGTCAAACAATTAGCAGATGCTTTAAAAATCGACATCGTAGTAAAATCCGAATGGATGCATGGATTTGAAATCTCTCTTTCTATTTCGTAATGTTTCGATTCAGAAAATTGCCTAATCATAGAAAGCACATATTTTATACCAAAAAGGAAAGCACTTCTGCTTTCCTTTTTTACTTACGTTTCTTCTTCGCTTTTTTCATTTTATTCGCCATGCGTTTCATAGACTGTTTCATGGCAAATTCACCGATTTTACCTTTGAGTCCGCCACCAAACATCTGGCTCATATCTGGCATTCCTGCTCCTCCGAGAGCTGACAAGTCAGGCATACCACCTTGTCCCATCATGCCTTCAAGGGCAGACATATCCATTCCTCCCATATTTGGCATATTTTTAGGAAGGTTATTTGGATTGATACCCATTTGCTTCATCATCTTGTTCATATCGCCAGACATAACACCCTGCATGAGCTGTTTAGCTTGGTTAAAGTCTTTGATGAATTTATTGACTTCGACAAAGGTATTTCCAGAACCTGCAGCGATACGACGGCGACGGCTTGGATTTAACAAATCTGGATTTTCACGCTCTTCAGGCGTCATAGAAGACACAATGGCACGTTTGCGCGCAATCTGGCGCTCATCCACCTTCATATTTTGAAGGGCTGGATTGTTGGCCATACCTGGAATCATCTTGAGCAAGTCTTCCATCGGTCCCATGTTTTGCACCTGATCCAACTGATCGATGAAATCATTGAAATCGAAGGTGTTTTCACGCATCTTTTCAGCCATTTCAAGGGCTTTTTGCTCATCGTATTCCTGAGAAGCTTTCTCAATCAAAGTGAGCATATCCCCCATGCCAAGGATACGGCTAGACATACGGTCTGGATGGAAGGTTTCAATGTCCGTAATCTTTTCACCTGTACCAGTGAACTTGATTGGTTTTCCTGTGATGTGACGAACAGATAGAGCCGCACCACCACGAGTATCCCCATCAATCTTAGTAAGGATAACCCCAGTCACTTCCAACTGAGCATTAAACTCACGCGCAACATTGGCCGCTTCCTGACCAATCATGGCATCAACAACGAGCAGAATTTCATTTGGTTGAGCCAGTGCTTTCACGTCACGAAGCTCATTCATCAAAAGCTCATCAATCTGCAAGCGCCCTGCCGTATCAATCAAGACATAGTCGTTGTGATTGGCTTGGGCTTGTTCCAAACCTTGACGTACAATCTCAACAGCTGGAACCGCTGTTCCAAGAGCGAAAACAGGCACATCAATCTGTTGCCCCAAGGTCTTAAGCTGATCAATGGCAGCAGGACGATAAATATCCGCTGCAATCATCAAAGGACGGGCATTTTCTTCCTTCTTGAGTTTGTTAGCCAATTTACCTGCAAAGGTTGTTTTACCAGCCCCTTGCAAACCGACCATCATGATAATCGTCGGAATCTTAGGTGACTTGATAATTTCTGCCGTATCAGAACCTAAAACAGCTGTCAGTTCCTCATCAACGATTTTAATAATCTGTTGCGCTGGATTAAGGGTATCAATGACTTCGTGTCCGACTGCACGCTCACGAACTTTTTTGATAAAGTCCTTTACAACAGGCAAGGCAACGTCCGCTTCAAGTAAGGCCAAGCGAATCTCTTTAGTTGCCTCTTGGACATCAGCCTCTGAGATTTTTCCTTTTTTACGTAGATTTTTAAAGACGTTCTGCAAACGTTCTGTTAAACTTTCAAATGCCATGTTTCTTCCTCTTATTCTCTATTATCAATGCTTGTTAAAATTTCTATCTGCTCCTGCAGAAAATCATCCTTGGGATAGCGCTCCAAAATCTGGTCAAAAATCTGACTGCGGACAATGTAGTCCGAGTACATGTGCAATTTCATCTCATAATCTTCCAGAATCTTTTCTGTCCGCTTGATGTTGTCGTAGACAGCCTGACGACTGACACCAAACTCCTCGGCAATCTCAGCAAGGCTGTAATCATCAGCGTAGTAGAGCTCTATATAATTCATTTGCTTATCTGTCAAAAGCGCCGCATAAAATTCAAAGAGCGCATTCATACGATTGGTTTTTTCGATTTCCATAACTTTTATTATACCAAAAAATCTATTATACTTCTACATTAGAAATCATTCTAATAGAGATAGAAAAATAATGGTAATTTCTCAAAGTAACTTCCACTTGACTTTTATTTTTCGGTTCAGCCTCGTTTTTTTGAGAGCCCAAGCGGTGTTTTTTCCAATTCAAGTCAATCTCAACTCTCAGTTGTCACTCATAAACTTAGCTTGTTTGTCTGGGACTTTGTGAGTATATTTGTGGTTATTGGCTGCGGCTTTGATATGAATTCCATCAATGAAAATCTCAGTTTGATCAATCAAACTTTGCCCCATACAATAGATAAGACGTGATTAAAAATTTCCTCGATTACTTCCTTATATTGAAAACGACGGCTGTAATTCTTGTCATAAGTTGTAAAATAAGAAATCTTATCGTTTAAACTCAAACCCAGAAACTAGCGATAGATGGTATTGACCTCAATGTCCTTGATGGTTTGTCTCATGAAACGGATACCATAGAATGTCCACACCTCACCCAGCAGTCCAACAACTAACCAACTCTAGCCCTTAACCCCAGCGATTTCAAATCGTTGGGGTTTTCGTGAAAAAGTGCTTGACTCTTCCTCTATGGAGAGTTATGATGGACACACCAATAAAGCAGCAGAATCCCTACGCTGGAATGCCAAAATTCAGACAGCCAAGATTTTCACGATATTTCGGTCTGGACGCTTCAAAAAATGCTTCGGGTGAGTTACGAGTTGGGCAAACTGTCGCAAGAAGCTCCAGTACCCACCGAGCTTTAAATTAGCAACAAAGCAAAACTAAAAGCCTTCGAAAATTTTGACTACTACTGGGGCGATATGATTCAGCCAAATTTTGAGGTTTTCTACCACCCAAACCCCAACCAGACGCTCTGCTACTGTCTGCAGTTCAATAATCTAGCTCTCGTGCAAGAATTATATCACCAGATGAATGTTGCTCCAGATGAGAAATTTTCTCGCCTAATGAGCCAACTTCGGAAAGAAGAATTAACTGTTTTGAGCAGAGAAATTTTAACGGAGGAATAAGAAAAAATTCAACCAAATCCACGAAAACAGTCAAAATTTCGAAGCTGAGCCCAAACTCCCCCAAATTGAAACAGTTCACCTTACAACTTTTGAAGAATTGCACGATTACACGGTGGGTGATGTGCTTTTAAGCCCCGTTTTCGAAGTGCAACTCCCCATCACGGACGAAGATTTTCGGGTTTACACTTGCCGTTTTCTTAATCCGGAGCGTGCTGAAGAATATTATACTGCTTGTTGCAGAACGGAAGATTTGGACGAATTTGTCATTTGGAATTGCAAATTGCAGGAAGAAAAGGTTGAGGTTTTGAACATCAAACTTGAATGTAACAACTAAATTTTTCAAAGCAAAACAAACACCCCAGTCGCAAAACTGGGGCAATTTTGTTGTAATTTTTCCTCCTCCAACTTGTAACCACAACTCTAGGATCTTTTCTCACAACGACAGGACAATCAGTCGGTGATATACTTAAACCATCAGTGAGCTAACAACATTATACCACACCAGAGCTCAGGTGTGGTAGGAAAGGAGGACTTGCCTATCGGCGAATAAGATCAACATGCATTCCATTAAAAATAAAGGAGAAAAACAATGTTCCCATCAAATACTCAAAACCAAACTGACACTACACCAAAACTGGCGAATCTATTTCAGCTTGAAGTTGCCAAATCACTTTCTAAGGAGATGGCGGTGCTTCAAAAGAATCAGCTTCTGACGGCAGACATTCTTAACAAAGTAGGCGACCTTTCGAAGCTCGAGGCAGATATTCTGGCAAAAACTCCCCATGCCAAGGAACGCACAGATTTCATCATCAAGACTTTTGCTTTGGTCGCCTCCCAGCAGATAAGATAGGAGGTTCCCTATGAATGAACTTATCTTGCCCATAATTTTTGCCGTTTCTCTTGGCTTTGTGGCTGGCGTTATTGCCTTGTTGGTATATCTTGATTCTCAATCTAAAAAACAACCTGTCAAAGAGAAAAACAAAAATCTTCCTCCTGTTTACACTGAAGAAGAAATTGAACTAGCTCAATTTCTCGAAAAAAGGCAAGCCGTCAACGAGGCATTCCTTTCAGCTCAGGCGGAACTACTCAAAGAACTTCGAAAGTGAAGTAATTTTTACATCACCGAACAAAACAGCAATATGATAGCACCTTAACAGATATAGCACCATTCTCATCGTTCCTAATCTATAAACTGCTTATGCTCCCTTTTGCTAGCGGTTTCTGGTATGCTCGGAGCGTCACAAACAGAAAGGATTTTAAAATGACACAACCAACTCAACCAAAGAAATTCAAAACCATCCTCGCTGATGTTCCCTATATGAAGAACCAAACAGGTAGCTACGGAGCCTGCAAGCACTACAACCTGATGAGCCACGAGGAAATCCGCAATATGCCCATCAAGGACATTGCTGCAGATAACGCCCATCTCTGGTTTTGGACTTCCAACTCTTATATAGAAGAATCTTACGATATTATTCGGGCGTGGGGCTTTGAGCCAAAAAGCATTTTTACTTGGGTTAAACCAACTCTGGGCTTGGTAACTTATCTGCGAAATTCCACCGAGCATGTCATTTTCGCTACTCGTGGAAAAGCTCCTATCAAGTTTAAAGGTCAAATGAATTGGGGCTTCTTCCCCAAACAAGACCATAGCCATAAGCCCGAGGAACTCTTTGCTATCATCGAACGCTGTTCTGAACCAGATTATTTGGAGCTCTTTGCAAGGCGACCTGTGTCTTCTAATAAAAAGTGGGCTATATGGGGTAATGAAGTTGAGAGCGACATTATTATCTCTCACTATCCCGTTCCTAAATATTCTAAAAATCCCATTGACTACAGAAAGGCAGATGATGAAGTGTGCGAAAAATAGTTGGCTACACCTTGTTTTTCGTTCTGCTGGCTTATTTGGTCAATCGGGCGGTTCACTGGCTAATCGAAATTGCCCTACCCTTAAGCCTGCTTGCCGTATTACTTGGTGGCGGAATGCTTGCCTTTCGCTACTGGAAAAACAAAAGAGATTGGAGGTGAACCGATGAAACACCCAACAAATTTTGAAGCATTCGAGATGGATTACACTCGCCCCGTGGAGTTCCAAGACATACTGGATTTGATGGTGCGACTCTCAGGCTACACCAGACGCCAGCCCTTCGTTTTGGAGATTCGTTTAACGAAAAACGAGGTGCGATATTTGCTTCTCGGTAGCCCATTGGACACGTCCTATTTACATAAAATGTTGCAGGTTTCCAATGATATTCAGTTTTCGAAACTTCGCCCTAAAGAGCGAAAAACATTTGAAAAAGCGTGGCGTGTAGCTATCAAACGCAACCATTTTAGTCTCAAAACAGATGGCGTTGAAAATTTCACTCGTTCCTTTTTAGCACTGTGCCATCACCTCAAACCATTGGAGGAAATCTGCGTGCAGGTTGTGGTGGGCAAGTCTCGTTCGCCAAAACCGCTGGCTCGGGATTTATCGCACCTCAACGCCACTTGGTGGCAATGGATTTCGGGTAATATTCCAAAACTTTCCAAAGACGCCGATAAGTTAATTCGGGAAAAACTCCGCCACGCCCAGTTTCAAGCAGATGTACGGATTGGCGTGCGAGGTGATAGCCATTTTCGTAAGAATGAGCTATACTATACCGTTTTAGGAGTCTTTCGAATGTTAGAATCCAGCGGTGTCGAACTTTTTCTCAACCCAATTTCCAGCGAGAAAGTGAATAAAGTTCAAATTCCGTGGTCTTTTCCACTCACCCTTTCTTCGCAGGAGCTTGCCAGTTTTTGGCTTGCCCCTATTGGCGAAGGCGAGCTGGCTGGAATTGCTAATATTCACCCCAAAATTCTCCGCCTGCCTTTGGGATATAAAGTGCCAGATGTGCCTGTTCGAAAATTTGGTGAAAGCCTCAAAAACGAACCACTCCAGATTTTACCTCGAGACGCTACTCAACATTTATTAGTTTTAGGCGGAACGGGTGTCGGTAAATCTACCCTACTCGCCCAGTTCATTTTAACAGATATTCAGGCAGGTAGAAGCACGCTGTTAATTGACCCAAAAGGCGACTTG